>DATCNF010000417.1:0-12003 GCA_036565325.1 Candidatus Dormiibacterota bacterium
TGGCCCAGCTGGAAGCGGCGGGCGGCCTCGACCGGGTCGAGCAGATCGCCCAGGTCATAGGCTTCGTGAACTGCGAGGCCGGCTTCGGCGAACAGCCCGAGGTCGTCAACGGCTGCTCGGACCTCCTGGTCGAGGTGCTGGGCGACGCCGTGCGCCACACCCGGGCCGCGGTGGGCGCCAACGCGCTGCCGCGGGACGTCACCGTAGAGATCGCCGCTGTCGCCATCCTCAACACATGAGCCCTCGCTGTCCTTGAGGCGCATCCCTCCGCGGATGCTCCTGATCGGCAGCGTCCTCTACCTGGTGGTGATCTTCGGCGTGATGCTGGCGCGCGGCATCTCGATCGAGCCGCAGTGGGTGGTGCTGGCACTGCTCCTGATCGCGCTCGCCATGGGCCGGGGCGGCCAGTTCATCAAGGACTGGACGCCGTTCCTGGTGCTCTTTTTCGCGTACGAGGCGATGCGCGGCTTCGCGGCCAAGACCGGGCTCGCGCCGCACGACCTTTCCGGGATCGAGCGGCTGCTCTTCGGGGGCACGCTGCCCACGCTCTTCCTGCAGCAGCACTTCTATGACCCGCAATCCGTGCGGCCGCAGGACGTGGTCGCGCTGGTGCTCTATTTCCTGCACTTCCCGCTGCCGATCGTGGTCGGGTTCATCTTCTGGACGCGCAGCCGCGAGCACTACTGGCGCTTCATCAGCGCCCTGCTGCTGATGTCGTTCATCGCCTTCCTCACGTACCTGGTGTTTCCGAGCGCGCCGCCGCGCCTGCAGTTCAAGGGGACCGTGCACTGGGTGACGGACGAGACCGTCAGGAAGCTGTTCAACAACTACTACATCTCACCCATCTACTCGCACCTGAACCCCAACCAGTACGCAGCCTTCCCATCACTGCACGCGGCGTTCCCGCTGGTCTCGGCGGTCTATGCCTGGAACCGCTACCGAGCGTTGGCGGTAGGGTTGGCGATCTGGACGGCCGGGGTCTGGATCGCGATCGTCTACCTCGGCGAGCACTACTTCGTGGACGCGCTCGCGGGCCTGGTCTATGCGGCGGTGGCGGCCGTCCTGGTGGAGCTGGTCGCTGGCCGGTTTAGGCTTCCCAGACGCGCTTGATGATGACCTTGGCCAGCTTCTCCGACTCGTGATGGGACGGGATCTTGGCGTTGACCACGTCGGCCGCGATGAAGCGGGCGCGAGGATCCAGACGCTGCGCATCCTGGTAGTCGAAGATGACCTGCGTCTGACCCCCGGTCGGGGTGTGGTTGAGATTGGAGTTGACGATGATGAAATCGAAGGGCATGTCGCCGACGTGGTCGGCGAGCACGCGCTGGTAGTCGCTGACGCTGAAGTTGTCGGTCTCGCCGTGCTGCGAAGCCACGTTGCACACGAACACCTTGAGCGCGGGTGACGCCTTGATGGCGTGGACCATGCCCGGAACCATGAGGTTGGGCAGGATCGAGGTGTAGAGGCTGCCGGGACCGATCACGATCACCTCGGCGTTCATGATCGCCATCGCCGCCTCCGGGTTGAGCTCCGCGTTGTCCGGCTTCAGGAAGACCTGGCTGATGGGCGCGTTCTGCTTCGGGATCTTGGACTCGCCCTCGACCATGCTGCCGTTGACACTGGCGACCAGCGTCACGTCGTGGAGCGTGGAGGGGATGATGGCGCCGCGCACGGCGAGCACCCGCCCGGACTCGCGCAGCGCGTGCTCGAAGTTCCCGGTGATGTCGGCCATGGCCATGATGAACAGGTTCCCGAAGGAGTGGCCGCCCAGGGAGCCTTCCTTGAAGCGGTGGTTGAACAGCTCCTTGACCAGCGGCTCGGCGTCGGCCAGGGCCACCAGGCACTGGCGGAAGTCGCCCGGCGGCAGGATCCGGTACTCCTCGCGCAGGCGGCCGCTGGAGCCCCCGTCGTCGGCCACGGTGACGATGGCGGCCAGGTTGGCCGTGTACTCCTTGAGGCCGCGGAGCAGGGTGCTCATGCCGGTGCCGCCCCCGATGGCGACCATCCGGGGGCCACGGTTGCGGGTCCGAAAGGCGTAGATCTGCTCGGCGATGCTCCGCTCGCCGCCGGGCAGGAAGGGGCCCAGCACCGAGTTCTGCAGCTTCACCACGGCGAACACCAGCAACCCGATGCCCAGGGCTCCGAAGATCAAGCCTCGCATCCAGCGCGGGATGAACTGCAGCGTGATGAAGAAGAACTCGCCCGGCAGCGGCGCGGTGCGGTAGAAGTCCTTGAGCAGGTAAGCCAGGCCGAGCACGATGATCAGCTGGCTGAGCATCAGCAGCAGCAGCCAGCGCTTGACCTCCAGGCCGGGAGTGAGCCAGCGCCACCAGCCGGTGCTCTGTTGCATGCGCCTCCCCATCGCTACCCCCGCACCCTCACGTGGAACGGGCTGGGCGCGCGACGGGTTACGACGGGGATAATCAAGCTGTGAGGTTAGTCCGGCGCCTGCGGCGCGTAGTGAAGCTGGCGGGGTTCGGGCTCATGGTAGCCGCCATCTCCCAAGAGATGTCCAAGCCGGAGGCCGAGCGCGAGTGGCATGGGAAAGTAGCCGGGCTGGTGCCCTACGACTTCCGGCCCCCGACCTGGGAGCGCATCCGCGCCGCCTACTGGAATCCCGACGAGCCGCGCCTCTTCACCGACCGAGCGTTCGGCGTGGGCTGGGCCATCAACCTGTACCGAGCCAAGGAGTACCTGGAGGAGGGCTTCGGCGCCCTGATGGGCGACTCCAAACCGGCTCGCACTCCGGCCCGCAAGCGCGCCGCGCGTTGAGCCGCGAGGCTCGGGTAACCCGCCGCCGTGGCGCGTTTTCTCCCTAGATGAAGATCCTGCTGGTGGCGGCCGGCCTCGTGGTGGTGGCCGGTCTCGCCCTCGGCGCGTCCCTGGTCCCGGCGGCCCACGTCACGCCGCTCTCGATGTCGGTGGGCGTCCCCGGCGTGCCGGTGACCGCGGTCCAGGTGCCGCTGCCGGCACTGGGCGCGCCCGCGGTCGCCAAGCCGGCAACCGTCAACTCCATCACCCGGTCGGCAGACTCGCCCGCCGAGGTCGCGCCGCCCGTGATTCCGGGGCCGGCTCCGATCACGTCGGGCCGGGGGTCGGACCCTGGCTCCGACGAAATGGGACCGAGCATCGTGCAGGTGCCGACGGTATGTCCCCCGGGGCACAGCGACAAGAAGCAGTGTCGGCCGCGCCCGGTGCCGTTGCGGGCGAACGACGACTAGCCAAGCTTTTCCTGTAGGAACCTGAGCGCTCGGCCGTAGGCCCTTACCCGGTTGCCGTGGCGCACGATGCCGTGGCCCTCGTCGTCGAAGATCATCAGCTCGGCATTGGTGGCCCGCGCGATCTGTTCGGCCTCCCCGACCGGCACCCGGACGTCGTTGCGCCCGTGCAGGACCAGGAGCGGCGCCTGGATCGCATGAGCCCGGCGGAGGGGGCTGAACTCGGCCAGGAACTCGGCCTCGGCCGGGATGTCGGGATCCCCGTACTCGACGGCGCGCAACGCGCGGCGCCAGCCGCTGGTGTTCTTGAAGAACGTGTGCCAGTCGGCGATCCCCACGATGTCCACGGCGGCGTCCCAGAGCTCGGGGTCCTCGACCAGCACCGCCAGGGTCATGAAGCCTCCGTAGGACCCGCCGAAGGCGGCGGTGCGCGTGGCCATGCCCTCGCGCTTCAAGTAGCGCGCGGCTTCGCAGCCGTCGCGCACAGAGTCCCAGCGCAGCTCCTTGTCGTCCAGTGAGAAGAACTCGATCCCGTAGCCGGTGCTGCCCCGGACGTTGGGCATGAGGACGTCGAAGCCGCCGGCCAGCAGGAGCTGAGCGGTCTGGTTGAAGTTGCCCCGGGCCTGCCCTTCAGGCCCGCCGTGGAAGAGGACGACGGTGGGGCGCGGCGCGTCGTCCACCCGGTAGTGCACCGCGGGGATGCGGAGCCCGTCGAAGGACCGGTAGGTGGCGGCCCGCGGCCGACGGGCGTCGGGTAGCCCCGCTCCACCCGCGAACGTCCAGCGCGTGGCCCCGGCCCCGGGCAGCTCGTAGATCTCGCCCGGTGTGGTGGGCGTCTCCCAGGCCACGAACAGGCGCTCACCGTCCGGGCTCCAGGCGAGCTGGCTCTCGACGTCGGTGACGTTGTCGACGAAGGCGATGCCGTCCGGCAGGGGCAGCCGCTCCTCGACCTCTCCGGAGGCGATGTCGATGATCGCCAGCTCGTCGTATAGGCCGCGATTAATGGCGAGGGCGGCACGCCGTCCGCCCGGGTCGGGGACGTAGCCGTAGACGTCGGCGTCCCCGGCATCGAAGACGATGCGCACAGGCCGCGCGGGGTCTCCGACGTCGATCTCGACCAGGCGCAGGAACTCGCTCGCGAGGTCGCTTACCGCCAGCAGGCGCTGGCCGCGGGTCCACGTGATCTCATCCACCCGCCGGGCCGTTGGGAGTACGTGCGTGAGCGCGCCGTCGCGTTGCAGCAGGTAGCCCTCCGAGCGGGTGGGGGAGAGCAGGCGCTGGACAGCGGCCGCTCCGCCTTCGGGACTCCAGCTGATCCAACGCCACATCCCTTCCGGCCGCAGCCAGTCTTCGAGCTTCCCGGTCTCCAGGTCGAGGCTGGCGAGGGCGAAATCGACCTGGCCACCGGGGTTGTACGAGAGGCCCACCCGGCGTCCGTCGGGGGACACCGTGGGGGCCAGGTGGATGGCCTTGGCGTCGGTGGTCAGGCGTCGCAGGGAGTGGCCGTCCTGGCTCATGAGGCTCAGCTGCCAGGTCTCGTTGCCGCCCTGGTCCTCGCGCACCAGCAGGCCGTGCTCGGTGCTGGCGACCGGCAGCACCCGATCGCTGGAGGCCGCCCGCCGGACCGGCCAGGCTCCCGGCTGATCGAGGGAGTAGACCTGGCTGTGGCCGGCCAGGTCGGAGGCGAAGTAGAGCCCGCCGTCCGGTCTCGGCACCGGGAGGTAGGCTCGGCTGACCGTGAGGTAGAGGTCGGGCGAGACGGTGGTCGCGGCCATCGCCGGTAGGCTAGCGGCCGCCTCGGTCAGGGCGTCGGGGCGAAGCCGGGAGGCGGGGAGGCGGTGGGTAGAATGGTTGCCGCTTCCGGCGCTGGGGAGTGGCCAAGCTGGTAAGGCGCCTGACTCTGGATCAGGAGATCCTAGGTTCGAATCCTAGCTCCCCAGCCAATCGCTTCCTGAAGCCGCGTTCCTGCGTAGCGGGGGAGAACTGAGCCGCCTGCTGCTACAGGTCCAAGACCCGCCGGAGCCCGGCGTCGACGTCATTCATCAGCCGCCGCGGGAGTTTGCCGAGCCGGGCGTCGAGATCTGAGCGATCAATCGTCTGCACTTGGGTGACGTTGACCACTGAGTCGCGATCCAGGCCTGCTGTTCCGGCGCTTACGAGCACGTTGCCGGGCGCGCTTGCCCATTTCACATTCGACGTCAGCCCCGCGACTGAGACGGTCCCCAAGCGCGACCGGTTCACGAAGTCAGTCGAGATCAGCAGTACCGGCCGCCGCGGTGCCGGCGCGGACCCTCTGGGTGAGCCGAGGTCGGCCCACCAGATCTCCCCGCGCCTGATTACCACTCGGTGGCCGCGAGCCTCCGGCGAGTCGCCGTCTTACCGAATTCGTCGAGGTCGCTGTCGACTTGGGCGCAGGTCTGGTCCAACGCGGCCGTAAGGTCGTCGTCCGACTCCTCTTCCGCCATCAGGCGAGAGAGCGCCTCGGCGTACACCTGGCTGCGCGGGATCCCGCGCCGTCGCGCATAGACCTCCGCCGCAGCGAAGATGCGGTCGGGGATAGACACGGCCGTCTTCACCGTGACCAGTATAACTCTTCCTACCTTGCAGCCGAGATCAAGGGCTTCAGTCGAGGGGCGGGATTGCTGGATCGGGGGCACGCTGTAATAGCACCGCGTACTCATCAGCGTGACCAACGCCGGGGCAGCACTGCCCTTGACCGCGCTCCGGCCAACGCTCGGGGTCGAGCATCGCGCGGAGGTTGTCATCGGTGCGCGGCCGAGTTGGTTGTTCACACAGCTGTGCGACCCGTGCGCCTTGGTTGCGTGTGTGCCTGGCGCGATCCTGACGCGGGTGGTGGACGCGCACCACTTCGAGGCCCAGATGAGTGTTGGCCTCGGGCCGCTGATGATGCGCTACGCGGGCCAGGGCACGCTGGTCAGCTCCCGCCGCACCGGGCGCCGGATCCTGCTGTCGGTGGAAGGCACGGACGCCATGGCGAGGGGTCATGCCCGCGCGCAGCTGATTGCCACGGTCGGGGAGTGCAATGGAGGAGCCATCATCCGGGCGCGTTTGAATGTGCGTCTCACCGGCGGCGCCGCCCGTTTCAGCCATGGTTTGGTAGGGCTCGTGACGCGCCGGCTCATGGAGCAGACAGCCGACCGCATGCGCACCCGATTTGAGGGCCGACGAGGGTAGGGCTGCCGGTCTGCACAAAATGGAGGCAGCCATGGCCAAGGTGATCTACATGGCGATCATGTCGCTCGACGGCTACGTTGCCGACGCGGCCGGCAACTTCGACTGGGCCGCCCCGGACGAGGAGGTGCACGCCTTCGTCAACGACCTCGAGCGGCCGATCGCCACTTACCTCTACGGGCGCCGCCTGTACGAGGTGATGGCCTACTGGGAGACGGTCCTCACCGTCGCCGACCAGCCGCCCTTCGTCCGGGACTTCGCCGAGCTGTGGCAGGCGGCCGACAAGGTCGTGTACTCCCGGACGCTGGAGACCACGTCCACCGCCAGGACGCGGATCGAGCCGGACTTCGACCCTGAAGCGGTCCGGGAGCTGAAAGCGTCAGCTGAAGGTGACATGAGCGTGGGCGGTCCCACCCTCGCCGCCGACGCGATCAAGGCCAGCGTGGTCGACGAGTACCACCTGTTCGTAACGCCGGTAGTGGTGGGGGGCGGCACCCGAGCCCTCCCCGACCACGTCCGCGCGGACCTCGAGCTGGTGGACGAGCGCCGTTTCGGCAACGGCGTGGTGCACCTCCACTACCGGACCTGACCTAGACCGCCCGCTTATGATCCGGTCCGCAGTGGCAGAGCCGGCGTCCCCGCCCTCCGAGTCCGAGTTCGCGGAGCAGATGGAGGCGGTGGTTGGCGGCCGCCTGGCGAAGGCCCTCTTCCTGACCCTGGCCATCCTGGTCGTCGAGCTGGCCGGCGGCGTCCTTTCGCACTCGCTGGCGCTGCTTTCAGACGCCGGCCACGTCACCACGGACATCTGTGCACTCGGCCTGGCCTGGCTGGCCGTGCGCCAATCGCAGCGGCCCGCCGACGACCAGCGCTCGTTCGGCTATCACCGGGCGGGGATTCTGGCCGCCATGGTCAACGGGTCGACCCTGATCGTCCTCGTCTTCGTGATCACCTGGGAGGCGGCGCAGCGCCTGCTGCACCCGGTGCCAGTACAAGGAGCGATCGTCATCGTGTCGGCGCTGGTCGGGGTGGGCGTCAACGCCTACATCGCGCTCAGCTTTCGCGAGGGCGGGGCCAACCTCAACATCCGGGCGGCCCTGCTGCACGCTGTGGGCGACCTGCTGGCCTCCATCGGCGTCATCGTCGCCGGCTTGATCATCCTGCTGACAGGCTGGCTCTACGCCGACCCATTGGTCTCGGTGCTGATCGCGGCCCTGATCGGCTGGAATGCGCTGCGAATCGTGCGCGAGACGGTGAACATCCTGCTCGAAGGCACGCCCCGCAACCTTGAGCTCGGCGCCGTGCGCCGGGAGGTGGAGGCCATCGAGGGCGTGGTGACGATGCACGATCTCCACGTGTGGTCGATCTCCTCCGAGCACACCGCCCTGGCCGCACACCTGGTGGTCGCCGACCAGTCGCTGGCCGATTCCGAGCACCTGATGCGGCGGGTGGAGGACCGGCTCTGCGAACGCTTCGGCATCGAGCACACCACCATCCAGGTCGAGTTCTGCCATCCCTGCACGGCGGACGCCGTCCACCTTGCGACTCACAACCATCCGCACATGAAGCTGGCCCGGCTGGCCACCACCGCGCGCCGCCGCACGCCCCTGTCGAGACGGGTGCGGGTGCCTGAGTAGGGAAGCGGGCGCCGCTCCCGCCGGTTCTAGTGATAGGAGGTGCACATGATCACGACACTGAGAGTCCTGAGGAACGTGTTGGTTCCCGAGCCACCCCAGCCGGCCCACCGCGAGCTCGAGCACGCGCACTGGGACCGCGAGGCGCGCACCTGGCGAACACACGAGGAGCCCGAGGAGGAACCGGCACAGGTCGCCTCCTAAAGCGGCCCCGTGCTCTCCCCCGACACCGCCACCGTATCGCTCTGGCTCGACGAGCCATACCGCGCGCGGGCTGCGCTGGAGGGCGACACCACCTGCGAGGTCTGCGTGATCGGGGCCGGCATCGGCGGCCTGTCGGCGGCCTGGCGCCTGGCCGGCCTGGGCGTCGAGGCGCTGGTGCTGGAGGCCGGCACCGTGGCGGGCGGCGCCACCGGGCGCAACGGAGGGTTCTTCATGGCCGGGGTGGCGCCCCGCTACGACGAGGCCTGTCGGCTCTGGGGGCCCGAGACCGCCGCTCGCCGCTACCGGGCGACGCTGGAGGCGCAGACGGAGATGCTCGCGATCGCGGAGGCGGTTGGAGCGCGCCAGGAGTTCCGGCTCACCGGGGTGCTGCGCGTGGCCTATGACGCGGCTGAAGCCGAGCATGTGCGCGAGCACCACGCGGCCTTCGAGCGCGACGGCTTCCCGGGTGAGCTGGTCCCCGAAGGTGCCTTGCCCGAGGCCGTCCAGCGCCCCGGCCGGATCGGCCTGCTCACCCCGCACGACGGCGCGGTCCAGCCCGCGCGCTGGCTGCGCGCGCTGGCGCGAGCGCTGGAGGGGCGCGGAGTGCGGATCCACGAGGGCACGCGGGTCGCGGGCCCGCCGAGCCTTGAAGGCCACGGCGTGCGCGTCGAGACCAGCGAGGGCGTGCTTCGCGCCGAGCGCGTCATCGTGGCGGCCGATGGCGCCCTGCCCGCCCTGGTGCCGGCGGCGGCGGCGCGCGTGCGTGCCCGGAGGCTCAACATGCTCGCCACCGCGCCGGACGTGGCGCGGCTGCCCTGCCCGGTCTCGATCCGGGACGGATACGAGTACGCGCAGCAGCTGCCCGACGGCCGGGTCACCCTGGGCGGGTTCTCGGACCTCGACGGCGAGGCCAGCTACACCGACCGCGAGGAGCTCTCGATCCCCGTCCAGGAACGCCTGACGCGGTACCTGGTCGAGGACCTCGGCGTCACGGCGCCGGTCACGCATCGCTGGGTGGGGATCGTCAGCTACGCCCCGGACCCGGTCCCCACCTGCGGCCCTGTGCCCGGCAGCGAGGACCGGATCCTGGCGGCGGGCGGCTACAACGGCACCGGCCACGTCCAGGGCTTCCTGGCCGGCCGCATCGCCGCCGAGCTGGCGGTGACCGGGACCAGTCCGCAGGCCGGCCTCTATGCCAGAGTGAGCGAGTGAAACAGCTGGCCACGATGCCCTTCGGCCGCACCGGCCACCACAGCAGCCGCGTGCTCTTCGGCGCCGCCTCCCTGGGCCGGGTCACCCAGGACGTTGCCGATCGCACGCTCGAGGTGCTTCTCGAGTACGGCGTCAACCACCTCGACGTCGCCGCCAGCTACGGCGATGCCGAGCTCCGAATCAAGCCCTGGCTGCAGCGCGAGCCGAACCGGTTCTTCCTGGCCACCAAGACCGGTGAGCGGAAGGCCGACAAGGCGCGCGAGGAGCTCCACCGCTCGCTCGACCGGCTGGGGGTGGACCACGTCGACCTCTGGCAGCTGCACAACCTCGCCGATCCCATCGAGTGGGACACCGCGCTCAGCCCGGGCGGGGCGATCGAGGCCGCCGTCCAGGCCCGCGACCAGGGCCTGGTCCGTTTCATCGGGGTGACCGGCCACGGCACCCAGATCGCCGCCAACCACCGCCGCAGCCTCGAGCGCTTCGACTTCGACTCGGTGCTGCTGCCCTACAACCGCATCACCATGCGGTTGCCTTACTACGCCGAGAACTTCGAGGCGCTGCTGGCCACCTGCCGCCGGCGCAACGTCGCGGTCCAGACCATCAAGTCGATCGCCCGCCAGCCCTGGCTGGGACGCGAGCGCACCCGCACCACCTGGTACGAGCCCCTCGAGGCGCAGGAGGACATCGACCTCGCGGTCTGGTGGGTGCTGGGCGAGCCGGCCGTGTTCCTGAACTCGGTCGGGGACGTCGACCTGCTGCCCAAGGTGCTGGACGCGGCGACCCGCTTCGAGCGGCGTCCGACCGAGGCCGAGATGGACGCGCTGCGCGAGCGAGCCCGGCCGCAGCCTCTATTCGTCTAGAGCCGCTTCTCGAACCAGTCGCCCAGGCGCTGCAGGAAATCCGCCCGCTGTGACGGTTTGCCGATGAAAACGAAGAGGTGCGCTGCCCCGGGGTAGCGCGCGAACTCGGTCTCGACCCCGGAGGCCTGGAGCCAGGTGTACAGCTCCTCTCCCTGCCCGATCGGGCAGCGGTCGTCGGCCTCCCCGTGGACGACCAGCGTGGGGGTGCGCGCGCGGTGGGCCCAGGTCGACGGCGAGCGCTCCCGGTAGAACGCCTCGGCCTCCCGCGGGTTGCCGCCCCACTGGATGTCGTCCCAGGCGTCGCCGATGTCGGAGGTGCCCCACATGGAGACCAGGTCGAAGCAGGGAGCCCCCACCACGGCCGCTCGGAAGCGGTCGGTCTGGCCGATCGTCCAGGACGTCATGTAGCCGCCGTAGGAGTAGCCGTAGATCCCCAGCCGCCGGCTGTCCACGTAGGGTCGGGCGGCGACCAGGTCGACCATCGCCATCAGGTCCTGGAAGTCTTCGCCGCCCCAATCGTGGAAGACGCGGCCGGCGAAGTCGCGACCGTAGGTGCCGGAGCCGCGAGGGTTGCAGGCCAGCACCAGGAAGCCGCGTCCGACCAGCGCTTGCTGGGGCGGCTGCCACTGGTGGCCGTGGTAGGAGTTGGGCCCGCCGTGGACGTCCAGGACCAGCGGGTAGCGGCGCGACTCGTCGAAGTCGGCCGGCTTGAGCAGCCAGCCCTCGATCTCCAGCCCGGCGCGCTCCAGGGCCACGCGCTCCCAGGAGGTGGCGCCGGCCGCCGGCCCGCCGCTCGAGATCACGCGGACCGTGCCCGAGTCGAGCTCGAAGGCCGCCAGCACCGGCGGCGAGTCGAAAGCGGAACCGGTCTGCACGAAGCGGCGCCGGGCCGCGTCGCCGCTCAACCCCAGGTGGATGGCGTCCCAGGAGGCCACCGGTGTCACGGCGCCGCTGTCGACGTCGACCGTCCAGAGCCCGCTGCGCCCGTGCTGCAGGCCGTGGAAGAGGGCTCGCTGGGCGTCCAGCCAGCAGGGCGGCGAGGCCGGTTGCCAGCCGGGATAGCCGGCATGGGGCTGCGGGCCCGCGTCGTCGGTGACCTGGCGCATGGCCCCGGTGTCGCCCTCGTAGATCCACCAGTCCAGCTGGTAGCTCCGCGCCGGATCGGCGGCCACCAGCAGGCGCGAGGAGTCGGGCGACCAGGCCATCGGCCCGACCGCGCCGCGCTCGGCTCCCGCGCGGTGCAGCAGGCCCGAGGCCACGTCGGCCACGCAGAGCTGCGCGTGCCCGGTCACCGACGAGGCGAACGCCAGCCGCGCGCCGTCGGGGGACCAGACCGCCCCCGAGTGCTCGCGGGGCCCGGCCGTCAGGCGCCGCCGGGCGCCGCCGCCGGCTGCCAACAAGAAGACCTGGTGCCGCGTGTTGTCCAGGTAGCCCCGCCCGTCCAGCTTGTAGTCGGGCCGGCGCGTCACCCGCACCACCGGGTCGCCCTTCAGGACGGGCGCGGTCTCGTCGGGATCCTCGGGGTCGACGGGAGCCGAGTACGAGAGCTGCGAGCCGTCGGGCGACCACGCGATGGCAGCGATCTCCCCGCGATGCTTGGTCAGCTGGCGCGACTGGCCGCCGCCGGCGCCGACCACGAAGAGACCGAAGCCGCCGTCGACCTCGGCGGCGTAAGCGATCGAGGCC
>DATCNF010000418.1:0-4942 GCA_036565325.1 Candidatus Dormiibacterota bacterium
CGCCGGCGCGGCGAGCCCACGGAGGGGCGCCGACCGCCGGCCTGGTGCTCGTAGATCAGGAAGAGCGCGGTCAGCATCTCGCGCTGGGCGTTCATCAGGTGGTACTGGGCCTCGGGCGGGATCATGTCCTTGACCGCGCCGCCGAACCGCGAGCTGAGCTCCTGCGCGAAGTGCAGGATGCGCTCGGACTCCGAACGCCCCGAGTACCGCGAGCTCATGGTTTCCCGAACCTGACCTTCAGCTCGCCCTCCTCGATCACCGCGCCCAGCGTGGCGCGAGAGGCCAGCACGCGCGGCAGCGCGATCTCTCGGCGGTAGTTGCCGACGGTGACGAAGAGCTCGCCGTCCTGCCGCGCGAGGTCGACGTCGCCGCGCTCGGCGAAGGGCAGGCGCAGCGCGAGGACATATTCCTGGCCCGACTTTTCGACCCGCTGTGTGGTTCCTTCGTAGAAGCGTGCGGAAGGGTCGCGGTCGCCGTAGATGGCGTCCGCCATGCGCAGCAGCATGCGCTCGCCGACCACCTCCTGGTCGAAGAGCGGGACGTTGAATATGGGCAGCGGCGCGAACGACTTCTCGACCTCCACCGCGTACTTCCGGTGGATCGCGTGCCAGTTGCGGAAGAGGTCGTCCTGCAGTCCCTCGGGCAGCAGCCGGTTGACGATCACGGCGTCCGTCACGTACCCGAAGAGGCTGAGATAGGTGAAGGCGCGCTTGGCCTCCTTGATGACCATCTTCTCGAGGTTGAGCACGATCCGGATGCTGGTCGTGGAGCTGTCGGTCAGCACCTTCTTCATGCCTTCCAGGTCGAGCAGCAGGTCCTTCAGAGACGCATAGACCTCGTCGGTCGGCAGGGGCACGTCCATCAGCGGCTGCAAGAGGGGGCGCGCCATCTTCATCGCCTTGCGCTCCCAGGGATAGATCTTGTCCAGCCACCACTTGGCGGCGTCGGGGAACGACAGGAGCTGCAGGGTCTCGCCGGTGGGCGCGCAGTCGACCACGATCACGTCGTGCTCGGCGAGCTCGGCGTAGTGCTTGATCCACATCAGGCTCGCCACCTCGTCCATGCCGGGCGGGTTGGCGAGCTCCTCGGCCACCACGCCGTCCAGTCCCTGGGTGGCGAAGACCGTGGCCGCGTAGTCGAGGAGGCGCTTCCAGTGGCGCTCCATCTCGTGCAGCGCGGAGACCTCGTGGGCCCAGAGGTTGGTGGCCACCTGGGTGAGGTCGGGGCCCAGCTCGACGTCGAGGGAATCGCCCAGCGAATGGGCGGGGTCCGTCGACATGATCACGGTCTTGAGCCCGGCCCGAGCACAGCGGTGCGCCGAAGCGGCGGCCACCGACGTCTTGCCCACGCCGCCCTTGCCCGTGAAGAGGATCACCCGCATGAGGTCCCCTGAGGGTACAGGGGTCCCCGATCAGGCCGAAGGCCGGGCTACGAAGCCGCGTCTCCCTTGGCCCCGCCGGCCCGCGACTGACGCACGCGCTCCAGGATCCGGAGCGTGATCTCGGTGTTCTCCTCCGTCTCCTGGAGGATGTCGATGGTTCGGTGCTCGCTCTCCTCGGCCTCCGCGGCGGCGTGCTCGAGCATGAGCCGGTCCTTCTCCGACTGCCGCTTGCCGGCCAGCAGCAGGACCGGGCCGGTGAAGGCGGCCTGCAGGGTGAACGCGAAGTTGAGCAGGAAGAACGGGTAAGGGTCCCAGTGCCTGATCAGGCCGATTATGTTGAGCGTGATCCAGAACGCGATCAGGACGCTCTGGGCGATCAGGAAGGTCCAGGAACCGATGCCGGCCGACATCCGATCGGCGACTCGCTCGCCGAAGGTCGCCTCATCGTGCTGGATGACGTTGACCGGATGGGCATGGCCGATGGCCGCCGTCTTCTTGTGGCGTAGGTGCTCGAGGGTGGTGTTCACAGTGCTTTTGCGGCCTCCAGCTCCTTGAGGATCTGGTTGGTGTACTCGGTGTTCTGCTTGATCTTGAGCAGGATCTCGCGCAGGCGCTCCTCGCCCTGCACGGCTTCGGTCTCGGCGTGCTCCAGGGTCAGCCTGTCCTTCTGCGCGTTGCGATTGGCGGCCAGCAGCAGGATCGGACCCGCGTAGGTGGCCTGGAAGGACAGCACCAGGTTCAAGAAGATGAACGGGTAGGGGTCCCAATGGAGTTTGAAGACCGCCACCGCGTTGAAGACGATCCAAACCACCATGAAGATGGTCTGGGTGATGATGAACCTCCAGGAGCCCAGGACCCCCGCCATGCGGTCGGCCAGGCGTTCCCCGAAGCTCGCCTCGTCATGGTGGATCCGGTTGACGGGATGCTTGTGAGCCTCGCGAGCCACCTTGCGCTGGCGGACGCGATCAGCCCGCGCCTTCGCAACTGCCGACATCGCCCGGCAAGGTTAGGGCCGGCCCATTGGCTTGTCTAGCTGCGGGCCCGCTCGATGGCGGCGCGCTCTTCGTCGGTGAGCTGGTAGGTCGAGTCCCATGCACTGACCGGCTTCGCGTACACGCGGCAGCGGTCGCGGTGGTACAGGCCGCTGATGACCACGCCGGCGCCCGCAGCGTCCAGAAGGGCGACCGCGAAGGAGTAGTCGCCGCCGGTGTCGTGGTAGGGGTTGAAGCGCACCACGCCCACGTGCTGGAGGGCGCTGGGAACGGGGGCTGCGAGCTCGGCGACGGGGCGGCGCGCCAGGCGCCGGGCGAGCAACCGCTGCTGGCGGAGCGAGTAGAGCGAGAGGGCGATGGCGAGGACGACGCCGGCGGCCAGCGCCGCCGTGGCGACCGCGGCCGGCGTCAGTGGACTACGAGCGGGATCAACCGGGCGCCGATCACGAGCAGGACTACCATCAGGACCGCCACCACGCCCAGCTTGCGCAGATCGGATAGGAAGTAGGGCACGCGGTCGAGCGGGATCGCAGGGTCGACGCCCTCGAGCACGAGGCCGCCGCGCTGGCCCTTGCGGCCGGCACCCATCGCTCTCGGCGCCAGGGACATCTCGACCGAGCGCACCATGGCCTCATTGCCACCGACGCGCGGTCCGGCGGACGGCCGGGGAGCCGCCGCGGCGGCGTTGGCGCCGGGGCTCGCAGTTGCCACGCCGCCCGGGTTGGCGGGATTGAAAGCGGGCCGCGGGCGCTTGCCCTGCTGGCGGCGTTTGCTCTTCTTGGCCACTGGCGCGTGAGTCTACAGAGGTGATGAACAGGCAGGCGATGAGGGGACCTGTTCAAAGACGTGGACTGCGACGTTCGGGAGAGACCGCCTGCCTGTCCGCTGAGCCGAGAACACAACGGCTGAGACGTTGGCTACGACATGTTGTGTTCCGTGGGCAACCCTACACCCGTATGTAGTCCCTGTCAAGATCCAGACGCGAGACCTTAGGGCTGCCACAATCACCGGGTGGAGACGCCGCCAGGCACGGGTTACTGCATCGCCTGCGGGGAGCGCCTGGAACCGGGACATCGGTACTGCTGGGCGTGCGGGGCCGAACGGTGGCTGCCCGAGGCGCCGCCCGGCCCTGGCGACCCGCGGCCGCCTCCTTCACCGGGGACGCCGGCCATGCTGCCGGCGGCGGCGGTCCGCGCTCAATCGGAGCCCACGCCGGTTCCCGGCCTGGCCTGGCTCTACGGCGCCGGCGCCGTGGTCTGGCTGATCACGCTGGCCCAGCTGGGCGGCTTCCTGGCGGCCGGCAAAGGGCGCGCCCAGCTGGTCGACCAGCTGGTCAAGGGCGGCTACTCGACGGCCGACGCGGGCACGGTGCTCTGGGTGTACGCGGCGGTCATGATCACCGTCACCCTGGGCGCCGCGGGTGTCCACGCGATGGCCTTCTACGGCCTCCGCGCGCGGCGCCGCTGGGGCTGGCTGGCGGCGGTCACGGTGGCCGGCGCCTGGTCGCTGCTGGTGGTCGGGATCCCGGTGCTGGCGGTGCTGCTGCGGCCCTCCACGCGGCGCGCCTACGGAGTGGGCTGAGCGGCCTTTTTCTTGCGCGGGGCGATGTGCACCGCGCGCCCGTCGACATCGAGGGCCGCCTCGGCGATCGCCTCCGGCAGGGTGGGATGCGCGTGCACGGCGTGTGTGAGCTCGGCCGCGGTCACGCCCTGGTGCACGGCCAGGACCCCTTCCGCGATGAGATCAGTGGCGCGCGGGCCCATGATCGTGACGCCGACCACGTAGCCCTCCTGGTCGGCGACCACCTTGACCAGCCCGTCGGTCTCGCCCAGGACCAGCGCGCGGCCCAGCGCCGCGAAGGGGAATGACCCCACCTTGGGCTCCCCGCCCGCGGCGCGCGCCTGGGCTTCCGAGAGGCCGACGTAGGCGATCTCGGGCTCGGTGTAGATGCAGGCCGGGATCGCGGTGTAGTCGGCGCTGACCGGGTGCTCGCCGAGCGCGTTGTGCACGGCGATCTCCCCCTGGTAGGACGCGGTGTGGGCGAGCATCGAGATCATGGTCGCGTCGCCGATCGCGTACACCCCCTCGAGGTTGGTGCGCATGTGGGCGTCGACCTTGATGGCGGAGTGGTCGAGGGTGAGGCCGGCCTCCTGGAGGCCCATGTCGGCGGTGTTGGGGCGGCGGCCGGTGGCGACCAGCACCTGCTCGGCCTCCAGCTGCTGGCCCTCGAAGCTGACCCGGAATCCGGATCCGGTCTTCTCGAGCGACTCCACGCGGGCGGACAGGTGGAAGGTGACCCCACGTTTGCTCATCAGCTGCTGGAAGCGCTGCGCCACGTCGGGGTCGAGGGGCGTCAGCAGCTGGTCGAGCATCTCGATCACGGTGACCCGGGTCCCGAGGAGCGAGAAGATGCCCGCGAACTCCATCCCCACCACCCCGCCCCCGATCACCACCAGCGACTCGGGGACCTTGGGGACGCTGAGGATGTCGTCGCTGGTCAGGCCCCCGTCAGCGCCCTTGAAGGGTGGGCGGGCGACCACCGAGCCGGGTGCCAGGATCAGGTGCCGGC
>DATCNF010000419.1:0-12090 GCA_036565325.1 Candidatus Dormiibacterota bacterium
GACCCCAACCCTCCCCGTTGGGGAGGGGGTCCTCCGAGCGCCGGCGCCCGCGTAGCCCCCACCCCAACCCTCCCCGTCGGGGAGGGGGTCCGCCTTAGAAGTGGACCCCTCGCATCAGGTAGGCGAGGGCGGCCTGCTCGACCGGCATCTCCTCGTCCTCCTTGCGCGCCTTGCGCCCGTTCTTGTGCCCGTCCTTGTGCTCGCTGTCCGGGAAGACGTGGTAGGCGCCGGTCATCACGAAGTTAAGGAAGCCCGGTGAGATGGTGTCGACGGCCTCGCCCAGCTTGCCCAGCCGCGTGCTCACCTCCGGCGCCTGGGTGAGGACGGCCTGGACCACCATCTCCGCGGCCTCGTCGGAGGAGATGGTCGGGAAGTTCTTGTACATCCCGGTGGGCGCGATCATCGGCGTCCTCACCAGCGGCATGTGGATGTTGGTGACCACGATCCCGTCGTCCGCCACCTCGGGCGCGATGCAGCGCGCCAGCGCGGCCAGTGCGGACTTGGAGGCCACGTAGGCCCCGAAGCGCGGCGGGTACGCCTGCACGCCGATCGACGAGATGTTGATGATGTGGCCGCTCCCGCGCGCCTTCATGCCCGGGATGACCGCCAGCATCAGCTTGACCGCGCCGAAGTAATTGAGCTGCATGGTGCGCTCGTAGTCGTGGAAGCGGTCCAGCGACTCTTTGACCGAGCGCCGGATCGAACGCCCCGCGTTGTTGACCAGGATGTCGACCTGCCCGTGCTCCTTGAGGACGCGTTCGATCGTCCGCTGGTTGGCGTCCATGTCCGCCAGGTCGGTCGGGTAGACCCAGGCCTTGCCGCCGGCGTCCTTGATCTCACTGGCCAGCGCTTCGAGCTTCTCCTTGGTGCGCGAGACCAGCATCATGCGGGCGCCGTGGCGCCCCATCTCCACCGCGGTGGCGCGGCCGATGCCGCTGGAAGCGCCGGTCACCACCACGACCTTGTTCTCGAGCGCCCCCCGTAGGTTGCGAGGCGTCAGCGCCTCGGGGTCGAGGTGGCGCTCCCAGTAGTCCCAGATCCTCCAGCCGTAGGTCTTGAGCGGCGGGACCGCGATGCCGGTGCCCTTCAGCGCCGCCTGGGTGTTGTCGGCCTTGAAGCGGGCGCGGCTGCTGACGTAGCCGAGCGCGGCTTCGGGGATCTTGACGCGGTCGAGGAACTGGCGCCGCAGCGCCTGGTAGGGCTTCCAACCCGTCAGCAGCCCGCGGAACTCCTTGGGCACCATGCCCACGGCGCGGGGATCGACGCGGAGGGTGAACTGCGGCCCGTGGGCGGCCTTGAGGAAGATGTTGACGGTGTCGCCGAGGCTCAACGGCTCGGGGTCGACGATGTGGAAGGTCTTGCCGTCCAGACCCGGCTTGGCCGCGATGGCCGCGATGGCGGCGGCCACGAAGTCGACCGGCACCACGTTGAGCGGGTTGCCCTCGTACCCCACCAGCGGCCACCAGGACGGGATCGCGTCCCGCACCCGCTGCAGCAGCTTGAAGGCGTAGTAGGGGCCGTCGGAGCGGTCGGCCTGGCCGTCTGCCGAGGAGCCGATCACGATTCCGGGGCGGTAGATCCGGAAGGGGATCCTTGCCTCCTCACGAACGATCTTCTCGGCCTCGAACTTGGTGCGGTAGTAGGGCTGGTCGAGCTTCTGGCCCTCGTCGAACATGTCCTCGGTGAAGTCGCCCTTGAACCCGGCGCCGGCGACCGCGATCGAGCTCACGTGGTGCAGCCGCCGGGCCTTGATGGCGTTGGCGAAGGCGACGGCGTTCCGGGTGCCTTCGACGTTGGCCGCCTGGTTGGCGGCCTCGTCCGCCTCCAGGTCGTAGACCGCCGCCAGGTGGAAGACCTCGGCGCCCTTCAGTGACGCGAGGTCGGCCCTGGCGACGCCCAGGTTCTTCTCGGTGATATCGCCGGCCAGCGGCTTGACGTTGCGGCCGGCGCCCTTGAGCTTACCCGCCGACGAGTTGCGAACCAGGACGTGGACGGGCTCCTTGCCCTTCGCCAGCTCGGCCACCAACCGCCGGCCGATGAAACCGGTTCCGCCCGTGACCACGTAGGCCATCGGCGTCCAACGTTACCGGGTCAGGAAGTCGGCCACCAACCGGTTGAAGTCCGCCGGCGCCTCGATGTGCGGGCTGTGGCCGAGGCCGTCCATGACCTCCAGCCTGGCGCCCGGCACCGCCTCGGCCACGGCGCGAGCGTGGCCCGGACCGGGCAGCGCGTCATCGCTGCCGCAGACCACCAGCACCGGTGCGTCAATGCGCGCCGCCAGGCCGCGCAGGTCCTGGCCGCGGTCGCACTCGACGTACCTGAGGATGGTCTCGCGGGCGGGCGGACGGCGGTCCATCTCGCGCACCACGGCCGGGACCAGCCGGTCGAAGGCGGCGCGCCCGAACGCCTGCAGGACGAGCGCGGCGTGCAGGTCGTGGTCGGAGAGATCGGAACCGGCCAGTGCTGCCCAGTTGTCCATCACCGCCAGCAGGTAGGGGTCCATGAACAGGGCCGGCGCCAGCGCCACCACCCGGCGCGCCCGATCGGGCCAGCGGGCGGCCAGCAGCAGCGCCAGGTAGGCGCCCAGCGAGTGGCCCACCAGGTGGGCGCGCTCGACGCCCGCGGCGTCCATGGCCGCCACCACGTCGTCGGCCAGGTCGTCCGGCGTGAAGGGGAGGCCGGGATCGGGCGTGTCCCCCGCTCCGCGCGGGTCGAAGAGCAGCAGCCGGAAGCGGGACGACAGGGCGCCCACCTGCTTGAGCCAGGCCCGGCGGTCGCTGAAGGTGCCCGGGATCAGGACGACATCCGGACCTCGGCCGACGACTTCGAAAGCGGGAGTCAGCGGACCATCAAGGAGGCGGCGTCGAGCTCGTAGATCTCCCCGAACTTGTGCTGCACGTAGCGGATCCAGGGCTCGGCCTCGAGCGGCTTGCCGGTGGTCCGCTCCAGCAGCTCGCCGGGCGTGAACTTGCGGCCGTGCCGGTAGATGTTCTGGAGCAGCCAGCCGTAGAGCTGGTCGAACTCTCCCGCCGCGACCTGGCCGTCCAGGTCGGGGATCGCGGCGCGCACGGTCTCCATCAGCTGGGCGCCGATCACGTTGCCCAGGGTGTAGCTGGGAAAGCCGCCGAACGACACGCCCGACCAGTGGATGTCCTGGAGCGCGCCCTCGGTGTCGTTCGGCACCTTGATGCCCAGGTACTGCTCGACCTTGTCGTTCCAGGCTTCGGGCACGTCGGCGGCCTTCAGCTCGCGGTCCAGGAGGTCGTTCTCGATCTCGAAGCGCAGCAGGATGTGCAGGTTGTAGGTGACCTCGTCCGCCTCGACCCGGATGAGGGACGGGTAGACCTTGTTGATGGCCCGGTAGAAGGCCTCCTCCTCGATGCCGTCCAGCCGGCCGGGGAAGGCCATCTTGAGCGGTCCCAGGAAGTGCCGCCACATGGGGCGGCTGCGCCCGACCAGGTTCTCCCAGAGGCGCGACTGGGACTCGTGCACGCCCGGCGAGGCGCCTCCCCACAGCGGTGTGCCCTCGAGGTCGGCGGCGTGGCCCTGCGAATACATGGCGTGGCCGCTCTCGTGCATGGTCCCGAAGAGGCCCTGGGACAGGAACTTCCGGCTGACGCGGGTGGTGATCCGGACGTCCCCGGTCCCGATGCCGATCGAGAACGGGTGCGCGGACAGGTCCTCGCGCCCGCGCTCGAGATCGAAGCCGAAGGTGCGGATCACCCGCATCCCGAAGTCGAGCTGGGTCTTCTCCTCCCAGTCGCCGAGCAGCACGGAGTCGTCGACCGCGTCCTGGCGGCGGCCGATCTCCCGCACAAGCGGCACGATCGCCTCCCGCAGCCGGCCGAAGAGCGCCTCCAGCTGGCGCGTGGTGATGCCCGGCTCGTTGTAGTCGAGCAGCGCGTCGTAGGGACGGTCTGCGTAGCCGAGGGCATCCGCGATCCGGCGGTTGATGTCGACGTTGCGCTCCAGGTAGGGCGCGAAGAGCTTCCAATCGGACGTCTCCCGCGCGCGCTGCCAGACGGGCCGCGCCTCGCTGGAGGCTCGCGCCGCCTCGGCCACCAGCTCGGCCGGGATCTTGACGGCGTGGTCGTAGTCGCGCCGGGTCACGCGCACCAGGGCGCCGTCGTCGGTCTCGGGATCGAGTGAGCGCCCCTCCAGCTCCTCGAGCAGGCCGCCGATCTCGGGCTCGACCAGGCGCTCGTGGGCGAGCTGGCTGAGCATCGCCATCGCCGACGCGCGGCCGGCCACGCCGCCCGGCGGCATGTAGGTCTCCTGGTCCCAGGCCAGCACGGCGGTCGCCCGGTCCAGGATCGCGATCTCGTGCAGGGTGGCCTTCAGGCGTTCAAGTGCGTCACTCATGCCGTGGCCTTTTCCCGAATCCGGCCGGCCTTGACCGGCTTGGCCGTCTTCAGGCGCTTCCCGGCCCGCTCCAGGATCGGCCGCAGGTAGCGGCCGGTGTAGCTGTCGGGGTCCTCGGCCACCTGCTCGGGCGTTCCCTCGGCGACCAGGCGACCACCCTTGTCGCCGCCTTCCGGGCCCAGGTCGATGAGCCAGTCGGCGGTCTTCAGCACGTCCAGGTTGTGCTCGATCACGATCACCGTGTTGCCGTGATCGACCAGCCGGTGCAGCACCTGCAGCAGGCGGTCGACGTCCGCGTAGTGGAGGCCGGTGGTCGGCTCATCGAGCACGTAGAGGGTGCGCCCGGTATCCCGGCGCGAGAGCTCGGTCGCCAGCTTGACGCGCTGGGCCTCGCCACCCGAGAGCTGCGTTGCCGGCTGCCCGAGCCGGATATACCCGAGCCCGACGTCGTGAAGCGTCTTGAGCTTGGTGCGAATGCGGGGCACGTTCTCGAAGACGTCCATCGCCTCGTCCACAGTGAGCTCGAGGACCTCGGCGATCGAGTTCCCGCGGAACTTGACCTCCAGCGTCTCGCGGTTGAAGCGGGTGCCGTGGCAGACCTCGCAGGACACGTAGACGTCGGGCAGGAAGTGCATCTCGATCTGGATGATCCCGTCGCCCTTGCAGGCCTCGCAGCGGCCGGAGTTGGGGACGTTGAACGAGAACCGCCCGGGCTTGTAGCCGCGCAGGCGGGCCTCGGGCAGCTGCGCGAAGAGCTCGCGCATGTAGCTGAACATCCCGGTGTAGGTGGCCGGGTTGGAACGGGGTGTGCGCCCGATGGGCGACTGGTCGATGTCGATCGCCTTGTCGATGTGCTGCAGACCCTCGATCGCGCGGTGCGGTCCCGGCTTGTCCTTGGCGTGGTAGAAGAGCTGCGCCAGTCGCCGGGAGACGATGTCGGTCACCAGCGACGACTTGCCGGAGCCGCTCACGCCCGAGACCACCGTGAAGGTCCCGAGCGGGATCGCGACGTCGATGTCCTTGAGGTTGTTGGCCCTGGCGCCCCGCACCACCAGCTGCTGGCCGCTGCCGCGGCGGCGGCGCGCCGGCATCGCGATCTCCAGCTCCCCGCGCAGGTAGCGCGCCGTGAGGCAGTCGGAGTGGCCGATCACCTCTTCGACCGGGCCCGCGGCCATGATCTCGCCGCCGTGCTCGCCCGCCGCCGGGCCGATGTCGACCATGTAGTCGGCGGCCCGGATCGTCTCCTCGTCGTGCTCGACCACGATCAGGGTATTGCCGAGGTCGCGCAGCCTGATCAGAGTCTCGATGAGCCGCCGGTTGTCCCGCTGATGTAGCCCGATCGAGGGCTCGTCGAGGATGTAGAGCACACCCATCAGCTTGGAGCCGATCTGGGTGGCCAGCCGGATCCGCTGTGACTCGCCGCCCGAGAGGGTCGTCGCCGAGCGGTCCACAGTGAGGTACTCGAGCCCCACGTCGAGCATGAACTGCAGGCGCTCGAGGATCTCCTTCAGGATCCCGCGCGCGATCTCGTTCTCGCGGTCGGTCAGCTTGCCGGGCAGCAGCTCGAAGAAGTTCATCGTCTGCTCCACCGCCAGCCGGCAGACCTCGGAGATGTTGCGCCCGGCGATGGTCACGGCCAGCGACTCGGGCTTCAGTCGCGCGCCCTTGCAGGCCGGGCACGGCTTCTCGGACAGGTACTTCTCGAGCTCCTTCTTGAGGTAATCGCTCTCGGTCTCGTCGTAGCGGCGCTGGACGTTGGCCAGCACGCCTTCGAAGGGCGCCTCGTAGTGGCGCTTGGCGCGGTACTGGTTGCGATAGCTGAAGCGGATCTTCTTGCTTCCGCTGCCGTCGAGCAGGAAGTCGATGTCCTTGGCGGGCAGCCTGGAGACGGGCTTGTCCATGTCGATCCCGAAGGCCTCGCACACCGTCTCCAGCAGCTCCGGGTAGAAGAACTGGGACCGGCTCCAGGGCGCGATCGCACCCTGCCGCAGCGACAGCGAATCGTCCGGGATGACGAGCTCGGGGTCGACCAGCAGCTGAGAGCCCAGTCCGGTGCAGGTGGGGCAGGCGCCGTGCGGTGAGTTGAAGGAGAAGTTGCGCGGCTCCGGTTCGGGCACGCTGATGCCGTCGACCGGGCAGGCGTAGTCCTGGCTGTAGGGGATGTCCTCTTTCTTGTCGATGTCGACCACGATCACGCGGCCGCCGCCCATCCGGGTCGCGGTCTCCAGGGAGTCGACCAGGCGTGTGCGCTGGTCCGGTCCCACGACCACCCGGTCGACTACTACCTCAATGTCGTGCTTCTTGTTCTTCTCGAGCGGGATCTTGTCGTCCAGGCTGTACTGGGTGCGGTCCACGCGCACCCGCACGAAGCCCTGGCGCCGGATGTCCTCCAGGAGCGAGCGGTACTCGCCCTTGCGGCCGCGCACCACCGGGCCCAGGATCAGGAGGCGCGTGCCCTGCGCCATCTTCTCGACCTGGTCCGCGATCTGGTCGACGGTCTGCTTGGTGATCTCGCGGCCGCAGATCGGGCAGTGCGGGTGGCCGATGCGGGCGTACAGGAGGCGGAGGTAGTCGTAGACCTCGGTCACCGTGCCCACCGTCGAGCGCGGGTTGCGGGAGGTGCCCTTCTGGTCGATCGAGATGGCGGGGCTGAGGCCTTCGATGACGTCGACATCGGGCTTCTCCATCTGGCCGAGGAACTGGCGCGCGTAGGCCGATAGGGACTCCACGTAGCGGCGCTGCCCTTCGGCGTAGATGGTGTCGAAGGCGAGCGAGGACTTGCCCGACCCGCTGAGCCCGGTGAAGACGATCAGGCGGTCGCGCGGGATCGTGAGCGAGACGTCCTTGAGGTTGTGCTCCCGCGCCCCCCGGATCGTGATGTGGTCGATCGGCACCGGCTAACTCTCCCCTTCGGAACTGATCGCGAAACTGCCCGTGGCTGTGGCCACCAGGGTCCGGCCCGGCCCCTCCACCCGGCACTCGGCCACCCCCGTCCGGCGGCCGGCGTGGAGCACGCGCCCGGTTGCACGGAGGCGCTCACCGGGGCGGGCGACGTTGATGAAGTTGACCTTGAGGTCGAAGCTGACCTGGCGAGCCCCCTCCGGCAGGGCGGTGCTCATGGCCCGGGCCATGGCCGAGTCGCAGATGGTAGCGATGAAGCCACCATGTATGACGCCGAGGCTGTTGGCCATGGCGTTGCGGGCGTCCATCTGGACGACCGCCGTGCCATCCGCGGCCTCCACCAGCTCCATGCCCAGGAACTTCCAGGCATCGGAGACGGAACGGGTGGGGTTCTTCACTTCCGCCACCCCTGCCTGGCTATGGCCAGGCAGGTCGAGGAGGCGTGGGCGATCAGCTTGCCGTCCTGGTCCATCACGTCGGCCTCTGTGAACCCGAGGGTGCGCTTGAGCTCGACCACCCGGCCGATGGCGCGCAGCCGGCCCTCGACCACGGGGCGGATGAAGTTGATCTTGAGCTCGATCGTGGTGTTGGACTGGTCCTCGGGCTGCATGGTCAGCAGCGACATGCCCATGGCCGCGTCGGCGATCTGGGTGATGATCCCGCCCTGGACCACCCCGCCTTCGTGCCGGTGCTTGGCATCGGCGTCGAGCTCGACCACCACCCGCCCCTCGTCCACCTCGGCGATGCGGGCGCCGATGGTGTCCCGCCAGCCGGCTCGGGGCCCGTCGTCGACCATGCCCTGGCGGAGAGCCTCCAGGTTGGTCAAGGACGATGCGGGGCGGCACCTGGCCGCGCGAATTGGTGTCCAGGTGGTCCGAACGCAAGGAAGCGCCGAGCACCGGAGGGAGCGCAGCAGCAGCTGCGTGACCGAGGAGCGCAGAAGCTGACGCGGCGAGCGGGCCGCATGGGCGCCAAGGCGCCGGGCCGGGTGCCGACCTGCATCGTCAAGGACCGCGGCGCGTCCGGCGGTAGTTCCTGATCTGGCCCCGGGGCCGCAGCGCGGGCGCCGCGGCGATGGCCAGGGCCACGTCCTCGTCGTCCTCGCCACCGGTCGAGTCGCCGGCGATCCGCTTGCGCAGTGCGATGATGCGGTCGCGCACGCGCGCGGCGTCCTCGAAGGCGAGCTCGCGGGACAGCCGCTTCATCTCCTTCTCGAGGTCGCGCACGATCGCCAGCAGGTCCTCCCGCGGCAGCCCGGCGCCCATCATCAGCTCGACCGCGTCCGCCTGCAGGTCCTTCTCCTGCACCTCCAGGTTGTAAATCGCCTTCTTGATGGACGCGGGCGTGATGCCGTGCTCCTCGTTGTAGGCGACCTGCCGGCTGCGGCGGCGGTTGGTCTCATCGATGGCCTCACGCATGGAGTCGGTGATCTTGTCGGCGTACATGACCACGTGTCCCTCGACGTTGCGGGCGGCCCGGCCGATGATCTGGATGAAGGACCGGTAGGCGCGCAGGTAGCCCTCCTTGTCGGCGTCCAGGATGCCGATGAAGGCGACCTCGGGCAGGTCGAGGCCCTCGCGCAGGAGATTGATCCCGACCAGCACGTCGTAGGTGCCCAGGCGGAGGTCGCGGAGGAGGTCGATCCGCTCCATGGCGTCCAGGTCCGAGTGGATGTAGCGGACGCGGATCCCGAACTCCTTGAGGTAGTCGGTGAGGTCCTCCGCGAAGCGCTTGGTCAGTGTGGTGACCAGTGACCGCTGCTCCTTCTCGGCGCGCCGCTTGAGCTCGGCGACCAGGTCGTCGATCTGGCCCTCGGTGGGCCGCACCTCGACCACGGGATCGACGAGGCCGGTGGGCCGCACCACCATCTCGACCGTGTGCTGGGAGCGGCGCAGCTCGTAGGCGCCAGGCGTGGCCGACACGTACAGGCGCTGACCGACGCGCTCCTCCCACTCCTCGAAGCTGAGCGGGCGGTTGTCGAAGGCGCTGGGCAGCCGGAAGCCGTACTCGACCAGCGCCGCCTTGCGCGAGCGGTCGCCGCCCAGCATGCCGCCGACCTGGGGCACGCCGACGTGCGACTCGTCGACGAAGACCAGCGCGTCGTCGGGCAGGAAGTCCATCAGCGTGAACGGCGCCTCGCCGGGCTGGCGGCGGGTGAGGTGGCGCGAGTAGTTCTCGATGCCGGCGCAGGTGCCGGTCTCGCGCATCATCTCGAGGTCGAAGTTGGTGCGCTGGCGCAGCCGCTGGGACTCCAGCAGGCGGCCGTGGTCGTCGAACCACTTGCAGCGCTCCTCGAGCTCCTCCTCGATGTCCCGGACCGCCAGCTCGAGCTTGGCGCGCGGCGTCACGTAGTGGCTGGCCGGGAAGATCTTCACCTCGTCCCGAGCCCGGAGGATCTCGCCGGTGACGCTGTCCAGCTCGACGATGCGCTCGATCTCGTCGCCGAAGAACTCGATCCGGTAGACCTTCTCCTCGCTGGCGGGGACGATGTCGACCACGTCGCCGCGCACCCGGAAGCGGAGGCGGGCGAGGTCGTAGTCGTTGCGCTCGTAGAGCATCTCGGTGAGCTTGCGGAGCAGGATCTCGCGCCGGATCGACTGCCCCTTGACCAGCTCGACCGACTCGCCCATGTAGTCCTCGACCGAGCCGATGCCGTAGATGCAGCTGACGCTGGCGACCACGATCACGTCGCGCCTCGTCATCAACGCGGTGGTCGCGCTGTGGCGCATGCGGTCGATCTCCTCGTTGCGCGAGGAGTCCTTCTCGATGTAGGTGTCGGAGCGAGCGATGTAGGCCTCGGGCTGGTAGTAGTCGTAATAGCTGACGAAGTACTCGACCGCGTTGTTCGGAAAGAGGCGCCGGAACTCCGCGCAGAGCTGCGCGGCCAGCGTCTTGTTGGGGCTCATCACCAGGGTGGGCCGCCCCAGCTCCTGGATGACCCAGCCCATCACGTTGGTCTTGCCGGAGCCGGTGACGCCCATCAGGACCTGCTCCTGGAAGCCCTTCTGGAAGCCGTCGATGACCTGCGCGATGGCCTGGGGCTGGTCGCCCGCCGGCTGAAACGGCGCCTGGAGGTCGAAGCGGGAGGGCATTGAGCCCGTATAGTTTACGGCGAACACCTGTTCGACGGGCGGGGTCAGCAACTCCCGGGGCGCAGCCTCTCACTCGGTGCATCCGCCGGCGGACGCACGCCTCTGCGGCGGAAATGAGGTGCCACCGCCGGCGAATGGCCCACGCTCAACGCACGGAGCTTGCGAGATCGAGCTGCAGGAAACGGCCTTCGCGCCGGCGCTCGCCCGGCGTCCAGTCCACGGGGTGCACGAAGGCGGGGCCGGCGAAGGCGAATGAGTGGTACTCGCCGTTCTCGCCGCAGGCGTCGACGTCGAACTTGGCGATCTCGAGCGCGAAGTCGGGGTCGACGACCCGGCCCAGCCAGGACTCGTCGAGCCGGTCGAGGTCGACGCAGGTCAGCACCGCCCGGCCGCCAGAACCGACGAACTCTGCCAGCAGCGCGGGCGAGGGCTCGCCCCAGAGCGGCTCCACGTGCTCCAGGCCGGCGCCGGTCACGCGCTCTTCGTACCAGGCGCGCACATCGGCGAGATGGATGTCGCCCAGGACGACCCCGGCACAGCCGCCCGCGTGTAGGGCCTCCAACTCGCGCTTGAACGCGGACTCCATCTCCGACCAGGCCGTCCCCACCGCAACCAGGTTTGGGACCCCGGTGGCGGCCGCCTGCGCGCGGATCAGCTCGATCGGCGTCGCGTGGAAGCGGATGCGCCCGGTGGCGGAGTCGTAGAAGGTGAGCAGGGTCTGCAGGTCGAGCCCGGCGCGGCGGGCGCGGTCGAGCGCCAGCGCCGAATCCTTGCCGCCGGACCACATGAGCGCGTAGCCACTATGGGAGGTCGAGGATCAGCGCCTCCACCACGCTGCCGGCCGGGTAGCCCTCGGCGCCGGGAGGGATGCGCACCAGCGCGTGCGCGCCCGCCAGCGACATCAGGCGCGACGAGGACTGCGAGCCGGTGGAGGTGGCCACCAGGTCGGGGCCCTCGCGCCGCAGCGTGACGCGCTGGTACTCGGTGCGATCGCCGGCGGCGAGCGCGTCATAGTCGAGGCGCACCGGCAGCTCTGGACGCTGCAGGCGCGCGTACCCCTGCAGCTTACGCAGCGCCGGACGCACGAAGACCTCGAAGGTGACCAGGGAGCTCACCGGGAACCCGGGCAGTCCAAATGCCAGCTTGCGCTCCGGCAGGGTGGCGAAAGTGAACGGCTTGCCGGGCCGGAGCTTTACGCGCCCGACGTGCACCTCGCCCAGCGACTCCAGAAGCGGCTTGACCAGGTCATGAGTGCCGACCGAGACCCCGCCTGAGGTCACCAGAACGTCGCAGCGATCGAGCGCGGCGACGACCAGCTCGCGCAACGGTTCGGGCCGATCGGGGGCGATGCCGAGCAGCTCGACCTCGGCCCCCGCCTCCCGCAGCGCCGCCAGCAGGGCCCAGCGGTTGGAATCCGTGATCTGGCCCGGCCCCAGGGGCCGACCCACCTCGACCAGCTCGTCACCGGTCGACATCAGGGCCACCCGCGGGCGCCGGTGGACCCGCACGCGGTCGATCCCGAGGGCCGCGACCAGGCCCAGGTCGGCCGCGCCCAATGGCTGCCCACGGCTGACCACGACGTCCCCCGGGCGCAGGTCGGCGCCCGGCGCGTGGAAGTTGCGCCCGGCCGCGAAGCCGGTGGGGATTACCACCTCCTCGCCCAGCTGCTCCACGTCCTCGACCATGACCACGCTGTCGGCGCCCTCGGGCAGCACCCCTCCGGTCAGGATGCGAG
>DATCNF010000420.1:0-5429 GCA_036565325.1 Candidatus Dormiibacterota bacterium
GCCCTGGGGCGCGGCAGAGTCGCTGCGCCGCCGCGACCTACCCGGCGCGCCGCAGCCGGCGCGGGTCAAGGCCCGGGCGCGGGCGGTGGCCCGGGAGGCGGCGGCGCTGGGCCGCTGGTCGGCGCGCCTCTCTAAGATCGAGTAATCCCACGCCTCCCGCTCCTTGCCGTCCTCCTGACCGTGGGGGTGCTGGCCGGCTGCGGCTCGCAGTCGCCGCCCGCGCCGACCATCCACTCCAGCCTGCAGGCTTTCGCGCAGGCGTCGTCGGTGCACATGAAGGGCACGGTGACCTACTCCAACGTGACCTATGACGTCGACCTCGCGGTCGATTCCAAGCGGCGTGCCAGCGGCACCATCACCCATGCTGGCAACCCGGTCCGGATCGAGGACGATGGCAATGTGGTCTACATGCAGGGCCGGGATTACTTCGGCAAGCTACTCAAGTTCCCGGTCTTCGACCGCTGGGTCAAGTACCCGGCGGCGCCGGTCGCCAACCTGGCCATGCAGCTGACCGACCGCGCTTCGATCGCCAAGGCGCTGGAGATCGCCGCCGGCAAGAATGTGAAGTCGCAATCGAGCTCGGTCAGCGGCGTCCGCACGACCGCGTTCACGTCGTCCAACGTGACCGTGCAGATACCGCGGACCGGCGCCGCCCGGCCCCTCGAGATCGACACCGCGCCCGCCATCCAGGCCGGCCCCGACATCAGCCAGCTCAGCGTGCAGCTGACCGATTACGTGATCC
The DNA here is from genome assembly GCA_036565325.1 of Candidatus Dormiibacterota bacterium. Classification (GTDB taxonomy): domain Bacteria; phylum Chloroflexota; class Dormibacteria; order Dormibacterales; family Dormibacteraceae; genus CF-28. The sequence goes on from DATCNF010000420.1 coordinate 743, forward strand.
CCGTCGATGTCACCGTGCCGGCCAAGTTCGTCGACTCCGCCGACTCCAACACCTGGCCCCCCTACTTCGTCTACTCGGCCAACCCGGGGCTCGCCTACTCGAACTGCGACAACAACGGGTGTGTGCTCACCGCGGGCTTCACGAACAACGGCGGCAAGGGGGAGGGGACCGCCAGCGTCCACTTCCTGTTCAAGGCCAATGACACCGGCCAGGAGGTCGGCGGCTGCGATGCCCCGCTGGCGGCCGACAGCGGTGCCACGGTGACGGCCTCCTGCAAGGTCGTCTACGACCGCACCCAGGGCGGCATGTTCGGCGGGACCTTCGTGATCCGCAACCCGACCGCCTAGACAATGTCCACCTCCCCTCTGGGGAGGGTTGGGGTGGGGATCGCTAGAGTTCGCGCCAGCAATGCTGCTGGCCATCGACGTCGGGAACTCGAACGTCACCCTTGGCCTCTACGAGGGCGACCAGCTGGCCGCGTCCTGGCGCCTCGCCACCCGCGCCGAGCGCACGGGCGACGAGATCGGCATGGAGCTCCTCCAGCTCCTCCACCTCCGCGAGCTGGACGCCGGCGCGGTCGACGCGATCGTGATCGCCAGCGTGGTGCCGGCGCTCAGCCCTGCCTTCGCCGACGCCTGCCGCACCTACCTGGGCCGCGAGCCCTTGATGGTCGGGCCGGGCACCAAGACCGGCGTCCGCATCACCTACGACAACCCCAAGGACGTGGGCGCCGACCGGATCGCCAATGCGCTGGCCGCCTTCCGCCTGCACGGCGGCCCCGCGATCGTGATCGACTTCGGGACCGCCGTCACCTACGACGCCATCGACGCCGAGGGCCGCTACCTGGGAGGCGCCATCGCACCCGGGATCCAGGTCAGCCTGGACGCGCTGGTCTCCCACGCCGCCCGGTTGCCCCGGGTCGAGGCCCTGGCCCCGCCCGAGGTGATCGGCCGCAGCACCGTCACGGCCATCCAGTCCGGTCTGCTCTGGGGTGTGGTCGGCCAGGTCGAGGGGATGGTCAAGCGCTTCTCCGTCGAGCTGGGAGGCCGGCCCACTGTGATCGCCACCGGCGGTCACGCGCCCCTGGTGGCGGGCCTGACCACGGCCATCGACACCGTCGAGCCCATGCTCACCCTCGAGGGCCTGCGGCTGATCCATCTCCAGAACGATCCGCGGTGATACAACTCCGCCCGTGAAGACCGCCTCCGCCTTCCCGGTGCGCCTGGCGGACGGCTTTCGGCGCGACCCGGTGCTGACGGCCGTCCTCGACCGGCTGGGCCTGGAGGCGGCGCCCGCCGGACAGCAGGCGCCGCCCCCGGACCAGGCCGCCCTGCTGCTGGTCAATCCCGGTGGCCAGGTGCCCTCGGCCTGGGCCGGCCGGGCCCTCGAGATCCCGGCCGCGATCGGCCCCGAGGCGCTGGCCACGCTCCTGCGAGTGGCCATGGACAACGCTGTGCTGCGGGCCCAGGTCCAGCAGATGGAGCGGGAGTCCGAGCGCTACCACGAGCAGTTCGCCGAGCTCAACCGGATCGGCATCGCACTCTCCTCGGAGCGAGACATGGACAAGCTGCAGGGCTTCATCCTGCGCACCTGTCGCCAGCTGACCTCCGCCGACGGCGCCAGCCTCTGGCTGGTGGACGGGGAGGGCGACGAGCGGATCGTGCGCTTCGCGTCCGTCCAGAACTACTCGCTGGACGCGCCCTTCAGCAGCTTCACGGTGCCGCTGACCGAGTCCAGCATGGTGGGCTACACGATCCTCCACGGCCAGAGCCAGGTGATCGACGATGCCTACCACCTGCCGCCGGAGACCGCGTTCGGCTGGGGTGGGCGGGCGCTCGACGAGCAGCACGGCTATCGCACCAAGTCGCTGCTCTGCGCGCCCATGCGGGATCATGCGGGCCAGGTGGTGGGCGCCATCCAGCTCCTCAACGCCAAGCGCTCCTTCGACACCCGCCTCACGCTCGCCAACGCCGAGGCCGAGATCACGCCCTTCAGGCGCGACGACATCGAGATGATCGAGTCGATCGCCAGCCAGGCCGCGGTCGCCCTCGACAACAAGGCCCTGCTCGACTCCATCCAGGCCGTGTTCGAGGGTTTCGTGAAGGCCAGCGTCACCGCCATCGAATCCCGCGATCCCACTACCTACGGCCATTCCGGCCGGGTGGCGGCGCTCACGGTCGGGCTGGCGGAGTCGATCTCCGGCCTCGGCGCCGGCACCTACAGGGACCTGGCCTTCACGGCGGACCAGCTGAAGGAGATCCGCTACGCGGCGCTCCTCCACGACTTCGGCAAGGTCGGCGTGCGCGAGAACGTGTTGGTCAAGGAGAAAAAGCTCTACCCCTCGCAGATCGACTTCATCCGCGCCCGCTTCGAGTTCGTGGAGCGCTCCCTGCAGCTCAAGCACTCGCTCGACAAGTTGCACCTGGCCGAGCACGAGCGGGGCTCGCCGGAGATCTTCGAGGAGATCGACCGCCGCCTGGCCACCGAGATGCAGGAGCTGGACACCTGGCTGGAGGCGGTGCAGCAGGCGAACGAGCCCAGCGTGCTCGACGAGGACAAGGCGTCCATGCTCGCCTTCCTGGCCCAGCGCACCTTCGAGGACATCGGGGGCGCCCAGCGCCCGCTGCTGGAACCGGAGGAGTTCCACTTCCTCTCCATCCGGCGCGGCACCCTGGACGAGAAGGAGCGGCTGGAGATCGAGTCCCACGTCACCCACAGCTACCGCTTCCTGACCAAGATCCCCTGGACCAAGGCCATGAAGGACATCCCGGCCATCGCCTACGGCCATCACGAGAAGCTCGACGGCACCGGCTACCCCCGGCACCTGACCGCGCCCGAGATCCCGGTCCAGACGCGGATGATGACGATCTCCGACATCTACGACGCGCTGACCGCCACCGACCGGCCGTACAAGCGCGCGGTGCCGCTGGAGAAGGCGCTGGCGATCCTCAAGATGGAGTCCGACGAGGGCAAGCTGGACGCCGACCTGCTCGACGTCTTCATCACCAAGCGCGTCTACGAGGCCGCCGCCACCTACCGTCCCGACGCAGAGCTTTTGCTGGGCGCGGACAACCGGTGACCCGAAGGTGAGGATCAAGTTTTGGGGAACCCGTGGCACCCGCCCCACCCCCGGCCGCCGGACGCTGCGCTACGGCGGCAACACCACCTGTGTCGAGGTCCGGGGCTCGTCCGACCAGCTGCTGATCCTGGATTCCGGGTCCGGCATCGCCGAGCTGGGCGCCAACCTGGCCCAGGAGGGCGCCCGCGACCTCCACGTCCTGATCAGCCACACCCACTGGGACCACATCCAGGGCTTCCCCTTCTTCGGGCCTGCCTTCGTGCCTGGCACGCGGGTGACGCTGGTGGGGCCCGCGGGCTCCATCAAGTCGCTGCAGGCCGCCTTCGCCGACCAGATGGATCCCGCCTATTTCCCGCTCCGCCTCGACCAGGTGCCGGCCGAGCTGGAGTTCATCGAGGTCCTGGCCGGGCAGCCCCTGGAGGTGGCCGGCATGACGGTCACCCCGCACGAGCTCAACCACCCCATCGTGACGCTCGGCTACCGGGTCCAGGAGGGCGGCCGCACGCTCGTCTTCGCCACCGACAACGAGCTGCAGCCGACCAACGGGACCGAGCCCGCCGTGCGCCTGGCCTCGCCGGTCGCCATACAGTCGATGGTGGAGTGGTGCCGCGACGCCGACCTGCTGGTGCACGACGCCCAGTACAGCCAGGCCGAGTACCCCTCCCACGCCGGCTGGGGCCACTCCACTTTCGAGGACGCGCTGTCCCTGGCCGAGGAGGCGGGTGCGCGCCAACTGGCCTTCTTCCACCACGATCCGCTGCACTCCGACGACCAGATCGACGCCCTGGTCGAAGAGGCGTTGGGCAACCACCGCCAGCGCGGCGGTGGGCGGGTGCTGGCCTTCCCGGCGGCCGAAGACCAGGAGATCGCCCTCTAAAGCGCGACCTTGCGCCGTTTCTGGGGCGGTGTATATTTCCCGCTCTCATGGACGACAGGCCGGTGCTCCTGACTCGCGAAGGGCTGCGCAAGCTCGAGGAGGAGCGCGCCGACCTGGTCGGCGGCAAGCGGCGGGAGATCGCCGAGCGCATCCGCCACGCACGGGATTTCGGAGATATCGCCGAGAACGCCGAGTACATCGAGGCCAAGAACGAGCAGAGCCTGGTCGAGGGCCGCATCCTCACGCTGGAGGCCATGCTCCGCAACGCCGTCGTGATCGAGGAGGCCGAGCGCCAGAAGGGCGTGGTCGGCGTCGGCACCACGGTCAAGGTGAAGAGCGTCGAGGGCAGCGAGAAGTACGCGATCGTGGGGCCCGCCGAGGCCGACCCCTTGCACGGCATGATCTCCAACGAGAGTCCCCTCGGCCGCGCGCTGCTCGGCCACAAGGCCGGGGACGAGGTCGAGTGGAGCGCGCCTTCCGGCACCAGCCGGGTCAAGATCCTCGCCGTCAACTAGCCACCCACTAGGCTTCTTGGCGGCGTGACAGACGAGAACGATCAATTCGACATGCCCGCGGTCATGCGCGACCGCCGGGAGAAGCTGCAGCGCCTGCGCGAGTCCGGTGTCGAGCCCTACGCGCGCAGCTTCGAGCGCACCCACACCACCGCGGAGGCGCGTGCCCTGCTCGGCGACGGCGTGGGCCAGGAGCGCACGCCGCCGGTCCGGCTCCCC
>DATCNF010000421.1:0-1547 GCA_036565325.1 Candidatus Dormiibacterota bacterium
GGCCAGCCGCTGGTGCGCCCGCCGGAGACGCTCCTGGAGCTCGGGGAGGCTGCGGCTGCCGGTGAGGTCGGCGCCAAAGGAGGTCAGGCCGAAGTACACGACGTGGGCGTGGGCATCCTCGAAGCCGGGCAGCACGGCTCGCCCCTCCAGGTCGACGAGCCGGGTGCGGGGGCCGCGCAGTCCCCCCAGCTCGCGCCCGCCGGCGGCCAGCACGCGCTCCCCGCCGACCGCCAGGTGCGTGACGGCGCGGGCGCCGAAGCGGCCCAGCGGATGGATGGCGCCGCCCCGCAGCAGGAGGTCGGCCTTCACCGCCGATACAGTATTTGGCCGTGCCCGTCGTCGACATGCGCTCCGACACCCTGACCATGCCCACCCCCGAGATGCGGCGCGCGATGGCGGAGGCGGAGCTCGGCGACGACGTCTTCGGCGAGGACCCCACCGTGAACCGCCTGCAGGAGCGGGCGGCCGCCGCGGTAGGCAAGGAGGCCGGGCTCTTCGTGGCCAGCGGCACCATGGGCAACCTGCTCGGGATCCTGGCCCAGGTCCCGGCCGGCAAGGAGCTGATCGCGGATGCCGAGTCGCACGTCTTCCTCTATGAGGGCGCGGGTGCCGCCACCCTGGGCGGCATCCAGGTGCGCCCGATCGCAACCGAGCACGGGGTCCTGTCGCGCGCCCAGGTCGAGGCCGCCTTCCGGCCCAGCAACGACTATCACCAGCCGCTGACCGGCGGCGTCACCATCGAGAACACCCACAACCGACAGGGTGGCGTGGCCTGGCCGCTGGCCGCGGTGCGCGAGGTCGCCGAGGCGGCCCACGAGCGCGGGGTGCCGGTGCACATGGACGGCGCCCGCATCTTCAACGCCGCGCTGGCAGTGGGCACGACTGCCAGCGAGGTGGCCGCACCCTGCGACACCGTCACCTTCTGCGTCTCCAAGGGCTTGGGAGCGCCGGTCGGCTCCGTCCTCTGCGGCCCGGCCGAGGTGATCGACCGCGCCGCCCGCTGGCGAAAGATGGTGGGCGGCGGCTGGCGCGAAGCGGGCGTCCTGGCCGCGGCCGGGCTGCTGGCGCTGGAGAAGGGCGTCGACCACCTGCGCGAGGACCACTCCAACGCACGCACGCTGGCGGAGGGGCTGGCCGAGATGCCCGGGGTCGAGATCGACCTCGCCCGGGTCCAGACCAACCTCGTGATCTTCCGGCTGACCTCGCTACCCGCCGAGCAGTTCCTCGAAGAGTGCGCGGCGCGCGGGCTGAAGGGCGGCGGCGGCTACGGCCGGGTGCGCTTCGTGACCCGCCTCGGCATCACCCCGGCCGACGTCCAGCACGCGCTGGAAGTCTGCTCGGAGGTGCTCGAAGCGCACAAGTAGGCGACTTTGGGTAGCCTTCGCACCAACATGCCACGTATGCGGCAGGTTTCTGCCGGAGGGCTGCTCTGGCGGCCAACTCCCGACGGCATCGAGATCGCCGTCATCCGCCACCCCCAGACCCGGCGCTGGTCGCTCCCCAAGGGCCGCCCCCGGCCTCGCGAGTCCCTGCGCGCCGCCGCCCTC
>DATCNF010000422.1:0-4791 GCA_036565325.1 Candidatus Dormiibacterota bacterium
GGACCGAGCTCGAAGGTCGCTTCGATCCAGGGCACTCTCCGCCGCACTTCCGCCACCGCCGACTCGGCTTCTGCCCGGACCGAGGCGGCCGTCTCGCCGGGGTTGACCCGGCGGTCGACCTCGAGCAGGCAGCGGTCGGGCACCACGTATGGCCGAGTGCCCCCGGCGATGGTTCCCACGGTCAGGTTGGGCGGGCCGAGCGCAGGATGTGGCGTCTCGCCGAGCCGCGCCGACACCCGCTCCAGCTCGAGCACCAGTTCGGCGGCCGCCACGATCGCATTGCGGCCGACCTCGGGCTGCGACGCGTGGGCGGAGGCGCCGGCGACCGTGAGCCGGTAGTTCACCAGCCCGCGGTTGCTGCGCACCAGCTCCAGCCCGGTCGGCTCGGCCAGCAGCGCGCGGTCGGCCTCGATGCCCGCCGCGAGCAGGGCCAGCGTGCCCGCCGAGTCCTCCTCCTCGCCGACCACCGCCGCCAGCACCACGTCCCCGGCCGGCTCCAGCCCGCGCCGGCGCAGGTCGTGAACCGCCCCCAGCATGGCGGCCAGGCCGCCCTTCATGTCGCACGCGCCGCGCCCGTACAGGCGCCCGTCCGCGACCTCGGCGCCGAAGGGGTCGCGAGTCCAGCCCGTCCCCACCGGCACCGTGTCCAGGTGCCCGGTGAGCAGCAAGACCGGGCCGCGGCCGGTGCCCCAGCGGGCGACCACGTTGGGCCGGCCCGGCTGCACCTCTTGAATCTGGACCGCGAGGCCCGCTCGCGCGCACCACTCCGCCACGGCTTCTGCAATCCGGCCTTCCTCACCGGTCACCGAGGGGATCCGGACCAGGCTCTCGAGGATGGTGGCGGCGGTCGCCTTACATGATCCTGCCGCCATCGAGGACGACAACGATACCGGTCGCATCCGGCCACGACGCCAGGTCGAGCCCGGCCCGCGCGATGTCCTCGGGCTGGGCGACCCGCTTCAGGAGAACCTCGCGCTCGGTCACCTGCTTCTGGACCTCGGGGTCGATCGCGTACCACATCTCGGTGGCCACCGGCCCAGGGGCGATGGCGTTGCAACGGACGTGCGGCGCCAGCTCGCGAGCGATGGTCTTGGTGAGGCCGATCAGCCCCGCCTTGGTGGCGCCGTAGGGCGCCCCGTGCAGGGAGCCGGCCACGCCGCCATCGCTGCTGACGTTGACGATCGAGCCGCGGTTGGCGACCAGGTCCTCGCGCAGCTCCTTGGTGAGGAAGGTGGGCGCGGTCAGGTTGACAGCCACCACGCGCTCCCAAGCCTCGCGGTCCATCGTCTGCAAGGTGAACTCCTCGCCGAGGCCCGCGTTGTTGACCAGCAGCGCCACGGGTCCCGCGGCGCGGGCCGCGGCAGCCACCGTGGCGATCGCCTCGAACTGGACCATGTCGGCCTGCACCGGGATGGCCTCGCCTCCCAGCCGCCGCGCCTCGGCGACGATCTTCTCGGCGTCCTCCTGGCGGGACCGGTAGCTGAAGACGACCTTGAACCCGCGCCGCACGGCCTCCAGCACGAACGCGCCGCCGATCCCGCGCGAGCCCCCGGTTACGAGCGCGACCTGACCGGTCTCAGGCATTGGCCGTGCGCCGCGCGGCCTCGACCACCCGCTCCACGTTGGGCAGATACCAGTGCTCCATCGAGCCTGCTGGATAAGGGATGTCCCAGGCGGTGACCCGGGCGATCGGCGCGTCCAGGTCGTAGAAGGCCTCCTCGGCCAGAGTGGCCGAGACCTCGGCGCCGAAGCCGGCGCTCATGGGCGCCTCGTGCACCACCACGCACCGGCCGGTTACGGCCACCTCCTTGACCAGGGTCTCCACGTCCAGCGGGACCAACGTCCTCAGGTCGACGACCCCGGCCTGAATGCCTTCCTCCGCCAGCTTGTCCGCCGCCCGCAGGCACAGCTCGACCGCCGCCGACCAGGCCACCAGCGTCACGTCCTTGCCGGCGCGCGCCAGGTTGGCCTTGCCGAAGGGGACCGTGTAGTCGCCGTCGGGCACCTCCATCCGGCCCAGCCGGTACAGCCGGTCCGGCTCGCAGAAGAGAACGGGGTCGGGGTCGCGGATCGCCTCCAGGAGCAGGCCCTTGGTGTCGTAGGCGTTGGAGGGCATCACGACCTTGATCCCCGGCGACTGCACGAAGTGGGCCTCGACCGCGTCGGAGTGGAACTCCGGGCTCTTGATACCGCCGCCGAAGGGGGCACGGATCGTGACCTGGGTCGGAAAGCGGCCGCGTGAGCGCTGCCGGTACTTGCCGAGCTGGGCGCCGATCTGGTGAAAGCCCTGGGCCGTGAAGCCGAGGAACTGGATCTCGGCCACCGGCACCATGCCGGCCACCGCCAGTCCCAGGGAGGCCCCGATGATGCTGGCCTCCGCCAGCGGCGTGTCCACCACCCGGGTGGGGCCGTACTTCTCGATCAGGCCGGTGGTGGTGCGGAAGACGCCGCCCAGCTTCCCCACGTCGAGCCCGAGCAGCATCACGCGGGGGTCGCGCTCCATCTCCTCGACCAGCGCGTTGTTGATCGCCTCGACGACGTTGCGCTCGGGCATCAGCCGGGGGCTCGGTTCAGAAACTCCGTGCGCTGCTTGAGCACACGCTGCGGAGGTCGCGCATAGATGTTGTCGAAGAGCATCTCGGGCGTGACACCCGGCTCCGCGGCCGCCGCCGCGAGGGCGCGCTCGACCTCGGCGTGCGCCTCACCCCGGTACTGCTGGTCGCGCTCAGGGTTCCAGAGACCGAGCGTGGTCAGGTACTTGATGACGCGCTCGATGGGATCGCGCGCCGCCGCCTCGGCACGCTCCTCGGGGTCCTCGTAGCGGGAGGGGTTGTCGGTGGTGTTGTGGAACCCCATCCGGTAGGTGACCGCCTCGATCAGGGTGGGGCCCTCGCCGGCGCGCGCCCGCTTGACGGCCGCCGCTGCCGCCTCGTAGACGGCCAGGACATCGTTGCCGTCGACCTCCACGCCCGGGAAGCCATAGCCGGCGGCGCGCAACGAGAAGCTCTGCGTCGCCGACTGGCTGCGGCGCGGCGTCGAGATCGCCCACTGGTTGTTGGAGAGGAAGAACACGATCGGGCAGCGCTGGACACCGGCCAGGTTGAGGGCCTCGTGGAAGTCGCCCTCGGAGGACCCGCCCTCGCCGATGTAGGCCATCACGACCGCGTCCTTGCCCTGCAGCCTGAGGCCCCAGGCGAGGCCGGTCGCCTGCGGCAGGTGGGCGGCCAGGGCGACCTGTGTGGGCAGCACGTTGACGCCCTCCGGAATCCGGGTCGCCTCGGTGGTCTTGCCCATGTAGCCGGCGCTCAGCTTCTCCAGCGCGTAGCCGTGGTGGACGACGGCCATCGTCTCGCGGTACTGGGGGACGATCCAGTCGCGCTCGGGATCGAGCGCCATCGCGGAGCCGACGATCGAGGCCTCCTGGCCCAGCCCCGGCGAGTAGACGCCGAACTTGCCCTGGCGCTGGAGCCCGATCACCTTCTCGTCGTAGAGCCGCGAGAGCAGCATCCAGCGCAGCGCCTCGAGCAGGAACTCCTCGTCCATGCTCGGCTTGGCTCCCTTGGCCAGGGTTCCGTCCACTTGCAGGATCGTGCGGCGCTCAGCCCCCATCGCGGCCTATTCTCGCAACCTGATGAAGATCACCGGCGTCGAGGTCCAGGTCGTGGAGCCCGGGATGCACACGGTGGTCGCGGAGCGCTTGATTTTGAATCTCTCCAACGTGGTCGTCCGCATCCAGACCGATGAGGGCGTGGAGGGCGTCGCCGGCAGCACGACCTACCTCGGCGCCCACGCGGTGGCCAGCGCGGTGGCGGAGCTCAAGCCGCTGCTGATCGGCGAGGACCCCCTCTACCGGGAGCGGCTCTGGACGCGGCTCAACGAGGTCAGCACGATCGTGCTCCCGCCCCACTCGCTGGCGGTCATCGACTGCGCCCTCTGGGACCTGGGCGGTCGGGCCGCCGGCCTGCCCGTGTACAAGCTCCTGGGCGCTCACCGCGACTCCATCCGCGCCTACGCCAGCACCCTGACCTACGCCGACTTCGCGACCTTCGAGAAGGAAGTGGCGGCGGCGCTGGAACGTGGCTTCAAGGCGGTCAAGCTCCACGTCTGGGGCGACCCCGACCGGGACATCGAGCTGGTGGGCCGGATCCGCAAAGTCGCCGGGCCCGGGATCGCGCTCATGATCGATGCGGTGGGCTCCTACGACGTGCCTTCGGCCATCCGCGTCGGCCGGCGCCTGGAGGAGCTCGGCTACGAGTGGTTCGAGATGCCGATCCGCGACCAGCACATCCAGGGCTACGCGCTGCTGGCGGCCGCCCTCGACATCCCGGTCACCTCGGGCGAGGTCAACACCTACACCTTCACCGAGGCGGCCAACTACATCGCCGCCAGGGCCTGGGACATCGTGCGCGTCGACGCCGGCATCTCGGGCGGCATCACCGGCACGCGCAAGACGGCCGCGCTGGCGGAGGCCTTCGGCATGCGCTGCGAGATCCACAGCTTCGGGTACGCACTCGCGCAGGCGGCCAACCTGCACGTGATGTGCGCGGTCAACAACTGCCGCTACTTCGAGTACCCGATGCCGCTCAACGGCTACGACCAGGGCATGCATGACGCGATCAAGCTGGGCCCGAACGGCGAGGTCGCGGCGCCGCAGAGGCCGGGGCTCGGGCTGGACATCGACTGGGAACGGATGGACGCGATGACGACGGCGCGGTATTAGGAGTGGACACAGCGACATGAAAGTGGTGGTCGTGGGCGGCGGTGTGGTGGGCGTCACCAGCGCGTACTCTG
>DATCNF010000423.1:0-5678 GCA_036565325.1 Candidatus Dormiibacterota bacterium
GTGCCAGGTCGGGCAGGCTGAGGCGGCCGGCCGCGACTCCAAAGGTGTAGAGGAGCGGGAGCAGCGTCTCGGTGCCTGGGATACCGGGGCTCGCGACCTGGCGGAAGTCCGAGGTGTCGCCGCGCTGGGCGAGGGAGTAGCCGCAGTGGTCGCTGCCCAGCGTCTGCACCCGGCCGTCCGCCACGCGCTCCCACATCCCGGCCACCAGCGCGGCCGGCCGGATCGGCGGCGTCATCAGGAAGCGCACCGGGTCCGGCCCGCTGTACACGCGGTCGTCGAGGCAGAGGAAGTGGGGACAGGTCTCGGCGACCGCCGGCACGCCCGCCTGCCGCGCCTCGGTGACCAGGTCGACCGAGAGCGGGTTGGAGAGGTGCACGAAGTAGATGGGGCTGCCGGTGGCGCGGGCCAGGAAGATGCCGCGGGCGACCGCCTCCGACTCCGCGACCGCCGGCCGGGCCTCGCCGTGGAACGCGAGCGAGGTCTGGCCCGCGCGCTCCAGCTCTCGCCGCCGGCCCTGCAGCATGTCGTCGTTCTCGGCGTGCATCTGCACCAGCAGCCCGGCCCCGCCGGAGCGCTCCATTAATCGGTAGATCGTCCAGTCATCAACGTAGAAGACGGTTCCCTTGTAGGTCGTGTAGACCTTGGCACTGGTCACCCCACCGTCGACCACGCGGTCGAGGTCGCCCTCCCAGCCCTCGTCAAGGCGGGTCACGTTCAGGTGCAGCGCATAGTCGACGCGCGAACTGCCGAGCGCCAGCCGGTGCACCGCGTCCAGCGCCTGCTGAAAGCTCTCACCCGGGTGCTGGGTGGCGAAGTTGATGTAGGTGGTGACCCCGCCGGCCGCCGCGGCGGCGGTGCCGTTGGCGAAGTCGTCGGCGGCGGGGCCGGTGCCGGTGTCGAGCGCGAAGTGGGTGTGGGGGTCGATGACGCCCGGCAGCACCAGGAGGCCGCCGGCCTCGACCACCGGCTCGCCGTCGTGCGGGCTGAGGCCGGCGGCCACCTCCGCGATGCGCTCACCCTCGACGCGCACGTCGGCCGCCCCGGCCCCGGCTTCGGTCACCACCGTCCCACCGCGGATCAGCACACTCGTACGTTAGTGGCGGGGCCCAAGGCGCATTCCCCGGGAAGTGCGCCCCCTCAGGGGCCGCGGATGACCGCGTTCTCCGGGAAATGCGGTTTCTAGCCGCGCTCCTCGAAGACGATCTCTTGGGCGCCTTCCCAGAGGATCTTGTGACCGAGCGCCGCCAGGTCCCCGGCACCCTCGGTGACGGTCGCGAAGTGGTTGCCGGCCAGCTGGCCCATCTTCGACGCGAAGCAGGTGGCGCCGTAGGGAAACAGGATCTCGGTCTCGCTGAGGCCGCCCGGGTACAGCAGCAGCTGACCGGCGGCCGGGTACGACGTGGCGTTCTCGGGGCCCAGGCCGAGGTCGAGCTCGCCGAACGGGATCCAGGCCGACTCACCGCTCCAGCGGGCCTGGATTATCTTGGACCGCAGCGGCAGCAGGGTCCGGAAGGCGGCCACCGTCCGGGGGGCCGCGGCCTCCTCCAGGCGCGCCGCGAGCTGAAAGCCGGCGGTCGTTATCCGGAGCACTTAAAAGAGTCTGGCATGAACCGGATGACCCTCTCCACCCATGTCCTCGACCTCGCCGCCGGCCGGCCGGTGGCGGGTGTCGCGGTGCTTCTGCTGAGCCCGGACGGCGAGAGCGTGGGCGCGGGCGAGACCGACCAGGACGGGCGCTTTCGCTTCGAGGGCGACTTCGAGCCCGGCGACTACACCCTGCGCTTCGAGCTGGAGGGGATCACGCAGCTCTACGAGTCCATCAGCCTGCAGGCGCGCCTGCGCGAGCCGCGCCATTACCACCTGCCGGTGCTGGTCTCGCCCTTCGGCCTCTCCACCTACCAGGGCACTTGAACCAGGGGGGAGGCGGGGGAAGGGCTTTGCCCGGCCGCCGGAAGGGGGGACGTCCCCCCACAACAGGCGAGCTTTTCGAGCCCTCGTCGCCGCTGGCGCGCAAGGCGGCCGCGATGGGCGGCGACCCGGTGGCGGCCGCCGAGGCCGTCCTGCCCGAGCTGACCGAGGCCGAGAAGGTGGCGACCCTCAACGCCCATCCTCGGATCGGGGCGCCGACGGCGGCGCTGTCCGAGCACGCGCGCCGTGAGCAGGGCTCCGACCAGGACCCCTCTGTGCTGGCCGAGCTGGCTCGCCTGAACGCCGAGTACGAGGCTCGGTTCGGCTTTCGCTTCGTGGTGTTCGTCAACGGCCGGCCGCGCTCGCGGATCCTGGAGGTGCTGAGGCAGCGGATCCGCCACCCCCGCGAGCTCGAGATGCAAGAGGGGCTGGCCTCCATAATCGCCATCGCGAGGGATCGGGCGGCCAGGTGAAGTACGAGATCGGCTACGGCAAGCACGAGATCTCCTTCTATCGCGCGCACGCCACGCCGCTGACCGGCGTGGAGCCGATCCCGGAGTCCGATTTCACGGGCCGCTCCAACCTGCTCCTGGCCGGAGTCGCCACCATGGACGTCTTCGGCGACAACTTCCTGCCCTCGTACACCGAGGGCGACAACCGGGACGTGGTCGCCACCGACACCATGAAAAACTTCGTGTACGCGATGGCCCTGGAGTACCCGGGCGCCACCACCGAGGGCCTGGCCGCCTTCCTGGCCCGGCGCTTCCTGGAGACCTACCGCCACGTGCGCCGGGTACGGGTGCGCATCGACGAGATCCCGTTCCGCGACCTCAGCGACAAGCTGCTGGCGCCGGCCGCCGGCGACCGCGGGGTGGCCACCGTCGACCTGGCCCGCGAGGGCCTGGTCGAGGTCGAGTGCGGGCGCCTCGACCTGCGCCTGGTCAAGCTCACGGGCAGTGCCTTCGCCGCCTTTCAGCGCGACCGCTTCACCACCCTGCCCGAGGTCCAGGACCGGCCGCTGCACATCTATCTCGACGTGCGCTGGCGCTACCTGGACCCTGACGCGCCACTGAGCGGCGAGGCGGCCGGGCTGGTGCCCTCGGAGCAGGTGCGGGACCTGGTCGCCCACACCTTCGACCGCTTCGTGAGCATGTCCATCCAGCACCTGGTGCACGAGATGGGCGAGCGTCTCCTCGAGCGCTTCCGATCGCTGGCGGAGGTTTCCTTCAGCGCCCAGAACCGGCTCTGGGACACCTCCGGCGTGTCCGAGCGCGACCCCAAGGTGCGGGTCTTCAGCAACCCAAAGCCCGCCCACGGGTATATAAGCCTCCGCATGGGACGCGATTAGACGATGACTGCGCTTGTCGAGCGTTGGGGGCGGACCGGCTTCGCGCTGGCGGCCGCCGTGATCTGGCTGCTGCCGATGGCGGCCTGGGCGGGTTCGGTCGACCTCTACCCCGGACCTCGGCCCTGGATCGCCTTCGGTATCGGGGTCGTGATGCTGGCGCTGTGGGTGGCGCTCGTGGTCTGGGCGCGGCGAGTCCCCGTCCCGCCCCGGGCCCACCGCTTCGACGTGGCCGCCATGCAGGCTGACGAGCGCCGGTGGCTGCTGGCCTGCGCCGCCTGCGGCCTGGTCATCGTGGGCTGGCTCAATGGAGCCGCCACCGTCGACTGGTCACTGCTGCGCTGGAGCGCCGGCACCACGGTCTTCGTGGCGGTGCTGGTGGTGGTCCTCCTGGCGGCGGTGGCGGGCGCCGCCTTCAGCTGGCGGCGGGCGTCAGCCGCCTTTCGTGGTCGGCTGGGCCAGGATCCACAGTGACGTCATCGTGTAGGCGACCATCAGCAGCAGCATCGGGTACTGGCTGAGAAGCGCGTTCTTGGCGCTGCGGAAGCGCTCGCCCGCCCGCAGATGGGCCAGGTACACGGCGATCACGTGTCCGATCACGATCAGGATCACCTGCACGTACCAGACCAGGGCCGCGTTGGCGAGCACAAAGCTGACCTGGTAGCCGCTCAGCCCCGGGATCAGCGGGATCAGGCGCTGCGACTGCACCGTGAGGTAGCTGTAGTTGTGCGCCGCGTTGTACACGAGGGCGATGGGGACCAGCGTCATCGCGAAGGCGCTGACGGTCGCCGGCACGTCGACCTTGACGTAGCCGAAGTAGATGACGAGCCGGATGATCACGGTGAAGACGGTCAGGAAGATCAGCGTCAGCGCGACGATGCCCGCGCCTCTCACGAGCGCGAAGCCGAGCTGACCCAGCGGCGTCCAGATCGGCTCCAGCCGGGTGCTCAGGTCCTGCCAGGGCTGGGTCGCGATCAGGCCGTCGAAGGCCAGCGTGCTGAGCGTCAGGATCACGAACACGACCCGGTCCCAGCCGGCCGGGTAGGGCTTCAGTAGCCCGGCACCCCAGGGCCGGAGGACCAGCTCGCCCCGCTCGGTCCTCTCGACTGGTGAGAAGCGCGCGACCAGGTCGAAGAGAACGGTGAAGAACTCCACCCGCCCGAACCAGGCCTGGCGTCCGAAGAACAGCAGGCCGAGAAGCGTGACGAGCGTGTAAAGGAGGGCGAGCGCCCCGATCAGCTTGGGCTGGTTGGCGACGCCGGAGGCCAGCTCCAGGAACACGAAGCCGTAGAAGAGCAGGATCGCCGGCCAGATCCCGAGCCGGTCCGGCAGCCGGCGCGGCGGAGGGTCGTAGAAGCGGCGCACCAGCCCCTCGAGCAGCAGGAACGGGTTGAGGTACTCCCACAGGTTGCCGACGAGCCCGGTCAGGAGCACCAGGCCCGCCCAGAAGTAGACCCAGACCAGGTACTCGGCCGGGTTGAACGCGGGCTGGTTGTCGCCCAGCAAGCCGGTCAGGACCACCGTCACCAGCGCCGCCAGGCCGAGCACACCGCCGAGGGCGCGAGACCAGGGCGAGCGGTCGATGGCCGTGAGCCAGGGGGCCGGCCGGGTCGGGTATCGAACCGCCTTCTCGCCCAGGCGGTCGCCGGCGAGCACGGCCACCATCACGAACGAGATCACCACCACCCCGGCCGCCGCGTAGAGGTAGAGGGCGAGGGAGATGGGCAGGTCGTAGCGCTGGCCGAAGGCGTGCAGCAGGACCGCGGTCAGGCTCATGGGTTGACGGTCAGGTTGCCCAATTCGGTGCCGGTGGTCTCGATCTCGATCAGGTGTGGCCCCGTCTTGTCGGCCACGAAGGCATGGGTGACCTTCTTGCCGGGCTCGCCCGCGAACATGATGTCGTAGTCGTGGAGATGGATCTCCTCGGCCTTGTCGGTGGTGACGTTCATGGTCACGTGGTCGCCCTGCTTGACGGTCGGGTTGACCGGCGACATGGTGCTGCCGGTGACGGTGATATCCAGCGTCACATCGGCGCCGCCACCCCCGACCGAGCGGAAGATGAGCACGCCGCCCGCGACCAGGAACAGGGCCACCACGGCGGCCAGGATCAGGAGGCGGTTTCTGGGCAGGGTTCGTTCAGGATAGCCGCGGCCGGCCATAGCCAATCCTGTGCCCGCGGGCGCTAGCCTATAGAGCGCGTCAATGCTGTTCGTTCACATCGAGGGCTTTCTCGAGGTCGCCCGGCTGGGCAGCGTGAGCCGGGCGGCGGACGCCCTCTACGTGACCCAGCCCACCCTCACCGCCCGCCTGCACTCGCTGGAGCGGGACATGGGCCACCAGCTTTTCGTGCGCACCCGCCACGGCATGCGGCTGACCGACGAGGGCCGGGCCTTCATGCCCTATGCCGAACGGGCCGTGCGCGCCC
>DATCNF010000424.1:0-7279 GCA_036565325.1 Candidatus Dormiibacterota bacterium
GAGCGGGGAGGAGTCCCTACCGACGTCCCCCTCCGACTGCTCCGCAGGCACCTCCCCGCCGAGCGGGGAGGAGTCCCTCACGACGTCCCCCTCCCCGAGCGGGGAGGAGTCTCGCCTCTAGCTTCGCTGGTTCCAGTCGCGCGGGTTGAGGACGAAGAAGACCAGCGTGTCGGGGTCCGAGCGGTAGGTCACGGTGGTGCCCTCGCCGATCAGGACCGCCTCGCCGGGTTTGGCGACCGCCGTGGGCCCGCCCTGCTCCTCGACCTCCAGGCGCCCGCGCACGCAGTACAGGACCTCGTCGTACTTGAGCGTCCAGTCCGCCATCGCCGCGCTGCCGTCCATGTGCACCCAACCGCCGCCCAGGGTGGTGAAACCGGCCTGGGTGAGGCCGCGCGAACCCTCCATCCCGGGACCCATCTCCGTGTACGGAACATCGCTTTCCTTGACCACCGCCAGACCTGGCCGCGACAGCACTGAGCTCATCTGGTCATACTCGCAGGTCGGCGATGAGGGAGCGGGACGTGGTCATCCTGGGGGGCGGCCTGGCCGGGCTGGCGGCGGCGCAGAGGCTCAACCACCTGGACCTCGAGATCCTCGACGCCGCCGACTGGATCGGCGGCCGCACCCGCTCGGTGCGCCTGCCCAACGGGCCCTGGCTGAACTTCGGCGCCCAGTACATCACCGAGGACCGGCCGGTGATAGTCGAACTTGCCGACAGCCTGGGCGTGGAGCTGATCCACTCCGAGATGTTCGAGGACTATTACAGGCTCCTCCTGCCCGAAGATCCCGCCGCCCGCGCCGAGACCGAGGTCGGGATCAAGCGCATCGAGGAGGCGCAGTCGCAGCCGCGCCCGCTGGCCTCGCCCGAGCTCGACGACGTCTCCTTCGCCGACTGGCTGGGCCCGATGTCCGAGGCCGCCGCCGACTACTTCGACCGCATCACGCTGCTGATGAACTGCGCCTCGACCGTCGACCTCTCGGTGGTGGGCGGCCTCTGGGTCTGGGGCGAGCAGCGCACCAGCCCCTGGAACACCGCCGACATCCCCCACCACGACCGCGGCGAGTTGGTGGTCGCCGGGGGCACCAGCGAGCTGGCCAGGGCGCTGGCCGCGGCGTCCGGCGGCCGCGTATCGCTGCGCACCCGGGTCACGAGCGTTCGCGATGACGGCGATGGCTACCTGGTCAGCGCCGTCGGGCCTGACGGCGAACGCTCGCTGCACGCGCGGCGCGTGGTCTGCGCGCTGCCCGGCACGGTCGCGGCGCGCGTCTTCCCCGACCTGCCGGGCTGGAAGCTGGACGCGCTGCGCGCCGTGCGCTACGGGCGCTGGATCTCGACGCCGATCGTGGTCACCCCCGCCGATCAGCCGGCCGTGCCCTACCCGCTGGTCGCCAGCCGGCCGCTGGTTCGCTACAACTGCGACTCCTTCATGGCGCGCACGCCGACCGATTTCGACAAGGAGGGCGGCTGCCACCACTCCTTCATGGCCGACCCCGCGGCACGGGTCGTATGGAACGACCCCGACGAGAGCGTCAAGAGCGGGGCCGTGCGCATGTTCCTGCAGGCGCACCCCGAGTACGCGAACCGGATCGCCCGGGTCGAGCTGCACCGTTGGGAGTTCGGGCATCCCCAGTACGTGCGCGGCCTCATGAAGCACTTCCCGCTGCTGGCGGAGCCGGTGGGCGGGATCGCGTTCGCGGGCGACTACACCTGGCAGGCCAACATGGAAGGCGCGGTGCGCAGTGGCCAGCGGGCGGGCGACCAGGTGCTGGCGTCTTTGGGCGCCCGGGCGGCGCGCTGATGGACGCCGACGTCCTGGTCGTGGGGCTGGGTTCGATGGGCAGCATGGCGCTCTGGCGGCTGGCCGCCCGCGGCGTCAAGGTCGTGGGCTTCGACCGCTTCCACCCGCCCCACGCCATGGGCTCCCACCACGGCGGGTCCCGCATCATCCGCACGGCCTATTACGAGGGCCCCGGCTACGTGCCGCTGGCGCGGCGCTCCTTCGAGCTCTGGCGCGAGCTGGCGCGGGAGAGCGGCAGCGAGCTGCTGACCATGACGGGGGGCCTGCACATGGGGCCGCCCGACTCATCGGAGTTCGCGGGCGCTCTGCTCAGCGCACGCGAGCATGGGGTCGCGCACCAGGTGCTCGACGCGGAAGAGGTCGGGCGCCGCTTCCCCCAGCACGCGCTGCGCCCGGGCGAGCTCGGCCTCCTTGAGGAGGAGGCGGGCTACCTGCTGCCGGAGGACGCCATCGCGGCTGCGCTGCGGCGCGCTGCCGCGCTCGGCGCCGAGGCTCATTTCGACGCCCCGGTGGAATCCGTGGCACCAATCTCCGGCGGCGTGAGCGTGCGCGCCGGCGGCCGCACCTGGCGGGCGCCCCACGCCGTGGTCGCCACCGGCGCCTGGAACTCCAAGCTGAGGTTGCCCGGGCTGGACGTGCCCCTGCGGGTGGTCCGGCAGTCGCAGGCCTGGTTCCGCACCAGCCGGCCCGCGCTTCATCACCCGAGCCGGGCGCCGATCTTCGTGCGCCACGTCGGTGAGATGGTCCCCGGCACCGAGTTCGCCTACGGCTTCCCATCCCTGGACGGGCGGACCGTGAAGGTCGGCGTGTTCGAGACCGAGGAGCCGGTGGTGGACCCCGACACCGTCGACCGCACGCCGGCGCCCGAAGACTGGGACGCGGTGTCGAGCTTTGTGCGGGCAGCCATGCCGGACCTCGACCCTGAGCCGGAGCGGGTGGCGGTCTGCCTGCAGGAGTTCACCCCCGACGCCCACTTCGTGGTCGGCCCGCTGGCCGCAGCGCCGGCGATCACGGCGCTGGTGGGCTTCTCCGGGCATGGGTTCAAGTTCGCCTCTGCGCTGGGCGAGGCCGCGGCCGACTTCGCCACCCGCGGGTCCACCGACGTCGCCGTCGGCCACCTGGCCGCCGCGCGCTTCGCGACCGGCGGCCGCGTATGAAGCTGATCGTCATCGGGGCCGGCCTCTCGGGGCTGGTCACCGCCAACGAGGTCCAGAAGGCCGGCCACGAGGTGGTGCTGCTGGAGGCCCGGGACCGCGTCGGCGGCCGCGTCTTCACGATCCGCGAGGGGCTCCACGACGGCCAGTACGCCGACGTGGGGGCCGAGATGATCTACCACGGCCAGGACAACATCCTCAACCTGTGCGCCGCCCAAGGCCTGGAGCTGACGAGCGAGTTCAGCCTCGGCACCGACACCCCGGACATCGTGTTCCACGGCCACCGGCTCTCCAAGGAGGCCAGCCGGGAGCTGGCGCAGGAGCTTCGGGACGGGGTCAAGCGAGTCCCTCCCGGCTTCTACGAGACGGTCGCCCAATGGCTGCGGCGGGCGCGCCTCTCGGAGGACGCGGCCCTGCTCCTGGAGGCGATCGCCCAGGGCACCCCGGCCGCGCCCCTGCGCCTGGCCGACTCCCAGGAGCTGAACGTCGACCTCTCCTGGGGCAAGGGCTATCGCAAGATCCAGGGCGGGAACGACGGGCTGCCGCGCTCCCTGGCCAAGACCGTCGAGGTCAGGCTCAACCAGGTGGTGCGGGTGGTCGGCCACGACGGCAGCGGTGTCACCGTGGAGACGGAGCGGGAGACCTTTCGCGGCGACCGGGCGCTGGTGACCGTGCCCGGCCCCCTCGTCCAGGAGCTGGGCTTCGACCCCGTGCTGCCGGCCGAGAAGATCAAGGCGCTGCTCCAGATGCGCTACGGAAACGGCACCCGGCTGGTCGCGCAGTACGCCGACAAGGAGCTGGTGCGCCAGGCCATCGGCCTGGGCTGCTTCACCGACCAGATGCCCGGCTACGTGATGGAGCAGACCATGCAGCAGGCGGGCGACCAGGTCGTGATCAGCGGGCTTGCGGCCGGCGACGTGGAGCCGGCGCTGATGACGGACGAGCAGGCTCTGGACGCCTTCGACGCCACCATCAGCGGGGCGGTCGGGCAGCCCGTGCGCCGCACTTTCGGGTACGTCAAGAACTGGACCAAGGACCCCTTCACGCGCTCGGTGGTGCGGGCGCCGCTGGGCGACCAGCGCGAGACCGTCCTCCCGGAGATCCGCAAACCGGTGGACGGCCGCGTCTTCTTCGCCGGCGAGTACACCGACGACCGGGTCGGGCCGGGCGGCATGGAGGGCGCCATCAAGTCGGCCTATCGCGTCACCAAGGAGTTGCTGGCGTGACGAAGCGCAAGTCGGAGCTGCTCCTGATCCCGGGGCCGGTGTCCATAGACGACGAAGTCCTCGAGGTGCTGGGCTCGCCGGTGATGGCGCACTACGGCGACGCCTGGACCGAGCTCTACCTGCGCACGGTGGCCAACATGCAGAAGGTCTTCCGCACGCAGAACGAGGTGCACCTGGTCTTCGGTCCCGGAATGTCGGCGATCGAGATGGCGCTGGCCAGCGTGCTGGCGCCGGGCGACGAGGTGATCATCCCCAGCAACGGCATGTTCGGCGACCGCCTGGGGGAGGTGGCGCGCGCTCATCGCCTGGAGGTGATCCCGGTCACGCCACCGCCGCGCGAGGCGGTGTCTGCGGAGTCGGTGCGCGAGGCCTTTGACGCGCACCCTGGTGCGCGGGCGGTCGCGATCGTGCACCACGAGACCTCGATGGGCGTCATCAACCCGGTGCGCGAGGTCGCCGCGCTGGCACGCGAGCGCGGCGCACTGGTCCTGGTCGATGCCGTGTCCTCGGCCGGTGGCACCGACCTTGACGTCGACGGTTGGGGGATCGACCTCTGCGTCACCACGGCCAACAAGTGCTTGGGGGGCCCGATCGGAGTGGCCCCGCTGGCAGTCGGACCGCGTGCCATCGCGGCGGTCGAGGACGGCCGGCCCAAGTCGTCAGGTTGGTACCTGGACATCGGGACCTGGCGCCGCCACACCGAGATGTGGAAGAGCTGGCACCCGCATCCGACCACCATGCCGACCAACGTGGTGATGGCCCTGGACGAGGCGGTGCGGAGGGTCCTCGACTTCGGGCTCGACGCGCACATCCAGCGCCAGCGGTCCGCCCGCGACACTGTCCGCGAGGGCCTGCGCGAGATGGGCTTCGAGATGATGGTGCCCGACGAGGTGGCCTCGCCCGTGACCACGGCGGCGCTGGGGCGACCGGGCATGGACGTCCACGACTACATGCGCTGGCTGCTCGAGGAGCATGGGATCCGGATCGGGGGAGGATTCGGGCCCTGGGCCGGCAAGATGTTCCGGATCGGTCACATGGGCCGCGCCATGGAGCCCGGCATCATCGACAACTACCTCGCGCTCACCGCGGAGTACGTCCAGAACCACCCATGACCTCCGAGCGCGCCGACGCGGTGGTGGTGGGCGCCGGCATCATCGGCGCCAGCACCGCCTTCAACCTCGCGCGGCTGGGCATGAAGCGGGTGCTGGTGCTCGACCGCGACGGCGTTGCCGCCCACGCGTCCCGGCTGAGCGCCGGCCTGGTCCGCACCCACTACAGCAACGCGCCCGAGGCCCGGCTGGCGCTGGCGGGCCTGCACTGGTTCGAGAACTGGGGCGACCTGGTCGGCAGCCAGGTTCCCTTCTGGCGCACCGGCCTGATCAACCCCGTCGCCCGCGAGGACCACGAGAAGCTGCGCCGCAACGTGGCCATGCTCCAGGCCGTGGGCGTGGACACCACGCTGATCGGCCCCGAGGAGATGGTCGAGCTGGAGCCCGGCATTCGCGCCGAGGAGGACGACCTCGCCGCCTACGAGCCGCGCAGCGGCTACGCCGACCCGGGCGCCACCACCCGGGCCATGGCCGAGGGCGCGCGCCGGCTGGGCGTGGAGGTGCGCGAGGGGGTGGAGGTGACGGGCATCAGGGTGGATGGCGACCGGGTGGTGGGGGTCGAGACCTCCGCCGGCCAGATCAGCGCACCCGTGGTGGTGCTCGCCAACGGCGGTTGGTCGGTGCCGCTGGCCCGCGCGGTGGGGGTCGAGATCCCGATCGAGACGGTCGGCGTGCGGCTGGCGTTCGTGCGCCGGCCTTCAGGCATGCGCCCGGGTTGGGGAGCGCACGCGGTGGTGCTCGACCGCGCCCATGGCGCCTACACGCGGCCCGAGGGCGGCGACCTGAGCATGGTCGGCCTGGCCGGCGCCCGGCTGCCGTTGTCCGGACCGGACGCCTATGAGTCCGAGACGCCGCCCAGCACTGATTTCGAGGAGCTGGCCCGCGCCCAGGTGGCCCGCCGCTTCCCGTCGTTCGCCGAAGCGCCGGTGGAGAGCCGGCGCAGCGGGCCGGTCGACATCACGCCGGACCTCTGCGCGATCATCGACCGCGTCGAGCCGGACGGCCTCTACCTGGCGGTGGGCATGAGCGGATCGGGGTTCAAGAAGGGGCCCGCCATCGGGCAGTGCCTGGCCGAGCTGATCGTGCACGGCGAGTCGCGCACGACGCCGATTCGCGAGTTCCGGCTCAGCCGGTTCGCCGAGGGCGACCCCATTCCCAGCGCCGGGTACGTGATCGCGCCGGAGTCGGTCGCGGTGCTGGGCCCGGCCAACCTGGTGCACTGATCCCCCTCCCCGCAAGGCGGGGAGGGTAGGGGTGGGGTTTAGAGCTGGATGCTGGCGGGGGTCCAGCCCTCCAGGCGCCGCTGCATGGAATCCAGGAAGTGGCCCGCCTGCAGCCCGTCGACGATGCGGTGGTCGAAGGACATCGAGAGGTTCATGATCGGCCGGATCACGATCTGGTCGTCGACCACGACCGCGCGCTTGACGATCTTCTCGGTGCTCAGGATGGCGGCCTGCGGCTGGTTGATGATCGCCATCCCCAGGATCGACCCGATGGCGCCCGTGTTGTTGACGGTGAAGGTGCCGTCGCGGACGTCCTCCGGCTTGAGGTGCTTGGTGCGGGCACGGGTGGAGAGGTCGACCAGGCCGCGGGCGAGGTCGAGCAGGCCGCGCTGGTCGGCGTCCTTCAGCACGGGCACGATCAGCGCGTCCGGGAGGGCGACCGCGACCCCGATGTTGTAGTAGTTCTTGACCAGGATCCCCTCCTCGGTCCAGCTCGAATTGAGGAAGGGGTTCTCCTTGAGCGCCTCGCAGACGACCTGGATGATGAAGGGCAGGTAGGTCAGGGAGATGCCGTGGCGCTCGGCAAAGCCGGCCTTGTTGGCCTCCCGGTAGGCGACCAGCGCCGACATGTCGACCTCGCGCATGCCCCAGGCGTGCGGGGAGGTGGCCTTGCTGCGCACCATGTGCTCGGCGATCTGGCGGCGCACCGCCGAGATCCGGAAGAGCTCTTCGCGGGGCTTGGCCTCCGGGTGTCCCCCTCCCCCCAGG
>DATCNF010000425.1:0-1750 GCA_036565325.1 Candidatus Dormiibacterota bacterium
GGCCAGGACCTGGCCGACCGCCTCCGCTACCCGCACCTACCTGCGGGTGCGACCCTTGGGCGCCGACCTGGCCAGTTTCTTGATCTGGTCCCAGCCGTCCGCCAGCTTCTCCGCCTGCCGGGAGAGCCGCTGGTTCTGGGCCCGCAGGGTGCGGTTCTCCTGCACCAGCCGGCCGACCATCTCCTGCGTCTCCTGGAGAAGCCTGGAAAGCGAGTCGTTATGAGAGCGGCGCCTCACGACGGCTGAAATATTATCCGGGCGGTGCTCGAGGTCCAGTCCCTTGTCAAGCGATACGGGGACGTGCCCGCCCTTCGTGACTTGACAGTTTCGGTCGAACCGGGCGCCTGCCTGGTCCTCATCGGGCGCAACGGAGCCGGCAAGACGACCGCCCTCCGCTGCATGGCCGGCGTCCTCGAGCCCACCTCGGGCTCGGTGATCGTGGACGGCATCGACGCGGCGGTCGACCCCGACCAGGTGCGGGCCCGGGTCGGCCTGATGCCCGAGGTGCCCGGGCTCTACGAGCGGATGTCCGCCCGCGCCTACCTCGACCACTTCGGCGCCATCTACGACCTGCCGATCGTCGAGCGCAGGCGCCGCATCGAGCGGCTGCTCGAGCTCTTCGAGCTGAGCCACGCCGGCGACCGCTGGATGGGGACGTACTCCAAGGGCATGCGCCAGAAGGTGGCGCTGATCCGGGCCACCCTCCACCGGCCCCGCCTGGTGCTCGCCGACGAGCCCACCAGCGCCCTCGACCCCGACTCCGCGCGCCGCGCCTGGACCTACCTGGAGGAGCTGCGGGCGGCGGGGTCGTCGCTGGTCATCTGCACCCACTCCATGGACGAGGCCGAGCAGCTGGCGGGCACGATCGGGATCATGTCCGGGGGCCGGCTGCTGGCGCTGGGCTCGCTGGACGACCTGGTCGACCGCTCCGGGCTGCCGCCGCGCCAGGAGGTACGGCGCTGGCCGCGGCTGCAGGACATCTACCTCGCCATCGTGGGCGAGCATTTCTCGGCACGGGATCGCGATGAGCCGGCTGCGACCGCCTAAGGCTAAGTTGGTCGCGGTGCGCGACCTCCGCGAAGCGACCAGCGACCTGCGCCTCGTGCTGGCCATGGTCGGGCTGTCGCTGGCAATCCCGCTGGGCAGCGCGCTGGGCATCCGCGCCCTCGCCATCTATGGCGGCGGCCTCAACTCGGTCGTCGAGCGGCTGTCCGTGGTGGGCGCCTTCTTCGTCGTTTTTCTGCCCGCCAGCTTCTCGCTGGTGCTCGCATTGGAATCCTTCGTCGGCGAGCGCGAGCGCTCGACGCTGGAGGTGCTGCTCTCGACGCCTCTGCGTGAGGCCGAGATCTACGTCGGCAAGGTGGCGTCGGTGCTGGCGATCTCGCTGACGCTCTGCTACGGCGCGCTTCTGATCTACTGCCTGGCGGTATTTCCGGGGCTTGGCTACTTCCCCCTGGCGATCCTGATCAGCCTGGCGCTGGCGACCATCTGCCAGGTCGCCGCCATGGTCGCGGGCGCCGTGATCGTGAGCGCCAACGCGCGCACGATGCGGGCGGCCAACGTCATGGCCAGCTTCATCATCCTGCCCATGTCGGTCGTCCTCCAGGCTGAGGCGGCGCTGATCCTGGTCGGTCGCGGCGAGCTCCTGTGGGCCTTCGCGGCCACCATGACGGTGGGCGCGATGATCCTGCTGCGGATGGGCCTGGCCGGCTTCAACCGCGAGCAGCTGCTGGCCCGCGAGGCCGGGATC
>DATCNF010000426.1:0-3688 GCA_036565325.1 Candidatus Dormiibacterota bacterium
GGCTGGGTAGGGGCCGGGGCCTCGGGCCGCCTTGCGAGGCGGCCGGTGCTGCCGTCGTCCATTTCGGGGATTTTAACCCCCGACCTCAGAACCTGGAGTCGACCTGCTTGGCCAGAGCGGCCGAGTCCGCCTCGGGGAAGCCCTCGGTGAACATGTACGCGAGCCACTTGTCGTGCTGCCAGAGCGCGAAGTAGATCGAGTAGCCCGCCGCAGAGAAGAAGGCGGACACCGAGTTGGCGCCGAGGCCGGTGGCGGTGCCTGTCTTGCCGCCCTGCGCGCCGCTCGACGCCGACTTGGGATCGATGCCGAAGGCGCCGCCGGTGTAGCCCTTCTGCGCATCGGTGGCGTTCTTGAACTCGACCACCAGGCTGCCGATCACCTTGGCGTTCGGCTTGGGAGTGGCGCTGCTGTTGGCGCTGAACGAGCTGCAGGTGGTGGTGTCGGACGCATAGATGGCGAAGTAGGCGTCGGTGGCGCCGGCGGCCTTGAGCTTCGTCCATTCCTGGTTGGTGGTGGTGTACGACGAGGGGTCCGTGGTCTTGAGGTTGGCCAGCGTCTGGTCGATGGTGCCGCTGCTCGCGCACTTGGTCAGGCCTTTGGCCTCCGACTGCTGGAGGGCGACGTCCGCCGGCTTCTTGTTGAGCACGGCCGTGATGGGGTTGCCCCCGCCGCAGGCGACGGCGCCGAGGAGGACGAGCGCGGTGGCGAGCAGTGTCTTGTTCAAGGCCCGCAATAGTAGGGCCTCTAAGCAGCGCCGTCCTGACGGTCGCGGACGATGGCGTCGACCTCGGCCAGGAGCACCTCCAGCAGCTCCGCCTGGGGCACGGTCCGGTAGAGCTTCCCCTTCTTGAAGATCACGCCCTTGCCGCGGCCGCCGGTGACCCCGATGTCCGCGTGCCGGGCCTCCGCCGGGCCGTTGACCACGCAGCCCATGACCGCGATCGTGATCGGCACCTTGAGCCGGGCGATGTGGGCCTCGACCGCCCTGACCATGGGCACCATGTCGTACTCCAGCCGGCCGCAGGTCGGACAGGCGATCAGGGAGGCGGACTCGTTGCGATAGTCGAGCGCCTTGAGCACCTCGTAGGCGGCCCGGATCTCCTCGGTCGGATCGTCGGTGGCCAGGGAGACCCGGATCGTGTCCCCGATCCCCTCCGCGAGCAGGATGCCCAGGCCGACCGCGCTCCGGATCGAGCCGGCCTGCACCGGCCCCGACTCGGTCACGCCGAGGTGCAGCGGGTAGGGCCGCTCCTTGGCGAACATGCGGTTGGCCATCACGTTGGTCCAGACGTCGGTGGCCTTGAGGCTCACCTTGATGTGGCCGAAGCCGTAATCGAGCTCCTCCAGGATCTTGCAGTGGCCCAGCGCCACGTCCACCATCCGGCGGGCGGTCGCCGCCCGGTCGTCGCGGTCGATGGCGTGCTGCTCGCGCATGGTCTTGTGGACCTCTTCGGGCAGCGAGCCGGCATTGACGCCGATCCGGAAGGGGATGTCGCGCTCCTTGGCGGCGGCCACCACCTTGCGGACCTTCTCCGGGTCGGGGATGTTGCCGGGGTTGAGCCGCAGCCCTTGCACGCCGTTGGCGATCGCCGCCAGGGCCAGCGTGTGGTCGTAGTGGATGTCCGCGATGATCGGCAGCGGCGACCCGGCGACGATCGCCTTCAGTGCCTCCGCCGCCTCGTGGTCCGGCACCGCCGGGCGCACGATCTCGCAGCCGGCGTCCTTCAAGGCCGCGATCTGGTTCAAGGTGGCCCGCACGTCGCGGGTGTCGGTCTTGGTCATGGTCTGGACGGCGATCGGGGCGGCGCCACCGACCACCACGTCGCCGACCCGGACGGGGACCGTCTTCCGACGTTCAGTGAGGCCGGCGAAGGTCATCTGAGCCCTGGGAACTGGTGGGTCACGATCCTCTGTATATCGAAGTAGGCGATGAAGGCGGCCAGGACCAGGATCGCGGCCAGGCCGGCGCGCTGCACCGCCATCTCCTTGGCGCGGTCGAAGGGGCGCCGTCGAATCGCCTCCAGCAGCACGACCACGATCCGGCCGCCGTCCAGCGCCGGCAGCGGCAGCAGGTTGGCCAGCCCCAGTGCCACTGAGAGGATGGCCGCCACGCTGAACCAGTCCAGGAGCCCCGCCAGGGCGGCGTTGTAGGTGATGGCCGCGATGCCGATCGCGCCGGTGGCTCCCTCGGGCCCGAAGAAGCCGCCTGGGATCTGGCCTGTGGCCAGCTGGTAGAGACCCGCACCGATCGTGACCGTCGCCACCACCGGGAACTTGAAGCCCACCACCACGGCATCCAGCGGGCCCACCACGGCCGCCGTCTGGATGCCGATCACGTAGTGCCCGACCTGGTCGTTGAAGGTGGGCTGCACGGTGACCGTGACCGTGGTCCCGTCCGGGTGCCGGATCGTGAAGGCGACCGGCTGGCCCTGCTTGGCGTCCTCCTCGGCTCTGATGTCCTCCAACCGGTTCACGCGCTTGCCATCGACGGCCAGGACCGTGTCGCCCGGCCGGAAGCCCTGGGCATAGGCGGCGCTGGTGGTGTCCACGGCCACGACCTTGCCCGGCACCGAGTTGAGCTGGGTCATCCCGATCCCGGTCATGATCAGCGCGGCCAGCAGGAAGTTGACCCCCGGGCCGGCGAGCAGGATCAGGATCCGCTGGTAGGCCGGCTTCTGGTGGAAGCCCTGGGGGTCGTCGTAGTTGTCGGGCTCCATGCCGCCGAGGCGCACGAAGCCGCCGATCGGGATCGCGCGCAGGGCGTACAGGGTGCCCCCCCGAGTCGTGGACAGCAGCTTGGTGCCCATGCCGATCGCGAATTCAAAGACCCGGACCTTGAACAGCTTCGCGAAGGCGAAGTGGCCGGCCTCGTGCGGGCCGACCAGTATCAGGAACATGAGGACGATGGAGGCCGCCCCCACCAGGTACTGGATCACAGCTTGTAGGTACCCACTCGCGAGCGAACGTATTCGCGCGCCCAGCGGTCGGCTTCGAGAATCTCCTGCATCTGGGTGCCGCCACCGGGGAAGGCGGCGAGCGCCGACTCTACCAGCCCGACTATCTCGGCAAACCCCGTCTCGCCGGCCTGGAAGGACTCCACCGCCACCTCGTTGGCCGCGTTGAGCACGGCCGGGAAGGCGCCGCCCCGGGCCGCCGCCTCGCGGGCCAGCCTGAGGGCCGGGAAGCGCGTCTCGTCGACGGGATGGAACTCGAGCGGCCCCACCGACTCGAACGCGGTGGGCGGGACCGCTCCCGGGAGCCGCTCCGGGTAGGAGAGCGCGACCGCGATCGGCAGCCGCATGTCGGGGTTGCCGAGCTGCGCCTTGGTCGAGCCGTCGCTGAACTCGACCAGCGAGTGGACGATGGCCTGGGGATGGATCAGCACGCCGACCCGCTCCAGGGGCACCCCGAACAGGTGGTGCGCCTCGATCGTCTCCAGGGCCTTGTTCATCATGGTCGCCGAGTCGATGGTCACCTTGGGGCCCATCGACCAGCGCGGGTGCTCGAGCGCCTGGTCCAGGGTCACGGTCGCCAGGTCGAGCGCCGGGCGGCTCCAGAAGGGCCCCCCGGTGGCGGTCAGGACCAGGCGCGACACCGACTCCAGGCGCTCGCCCCACAGGCACTGCCAGATGGCGCTGTGCTCGGAGTCGACGGGCCGGATGGCGTCGTGGCTGTGGCGGGCCAGGTC
>DATCNF010000427.1:0-4979 GCA_036565325.1 Candidatus Dormiibacterota bacterium
GGCCTCGGGCACCAGCGCGGCCGCCGCCGCGGCCGCCTGCATGGCCGCCGGCCTGGTCGACGAGGAGGTGCGGGTGCTGATGCCCGGCGGCGCGCTCCAGGTCCGCAGACGGGAGGACGGGCATTTCGCGCAGACCGGACCGGCGCGGCGTGTGTTCCGCGCGGAGGTGGAGCTGCCGTAAGGATCGAGGCGGTGCACGGCGACATCACCCGCGAGGAGGTCGACGCGGTGGTGAATGCGGCCAACGAACAGCTCGCCGGCGGCGGGGGGCGGCTGGGAGCCGCATTCTCCGGGGAACGCGGCTTGGCGCCGAGTGTCTGCGGCGCATTCCCCGGGAAATGAGACCGGCGGCCAGATTAGCCTCAAGGGTCCCATGTCGCGGGTCTGGGGGACCTTCTGGGAAGACCCCGAGCAGCTCAAGGAGTTCCGGTTCACGCGCCGGCAGCTGGCGCGCGCCTGGCGCTTCGCGCGGCCCTACCGGCCGCTGCTCCTGTTCTACCTGGCCATCGACGTCGTCAACGCCATCGTCTCCGTCCTGCCCGCGCTGGTGATCAGGCGCCTGATCGACCACGCGCTGCCGGCGCGCAGCACCGGCGAGCTGGGTGTGCTGGCGGCGGCGCTGGCCGGCCTCTTCATCGCGGGCACCGGCCTCAACCTGGCGGGCGCCTACATCGGCGAGCGGATCGCGCACGGGATGATCCTCAACCTGCGCCTGGCGCTCTTCGACCACCTCCAGCGGATGCCGATCGCCTTCTTCACGCGCACCCAGACCGGCATGCTCCAGAGCCGGCTCAACAACGACGTGAGGGAGGTCAACTCACTCTTCACGCACACCGCCAGCTCGGCGGTCACGGACGTGCTCAGCATTGCTTTCACGGTCTTGGCCATGGCCGCCCTGAGCCCGGTGGTGACGCTCGCCGTCTGCCTGCTGATCCCGGTCCTGCTTTTGCCCGCAGAGTTCGTGGGCCGCCGCTCGCGGCGGCTGAACAAGGAGCAGATGAAGCGCTGGGGCGCCATGGAAGCGGCCACCGCGGAGCGCTTCAACATCTCCGGAGCCCTGCTCGTGAAGCTCTTCGGCCGCTACCAGCGCGAGCTCAAGGTCTTCTCGGAAAAGGCCACCCAGATCCGCACGGCTGCCATCCAGACCGAGATGCTGGGCGTGCTCTTCGGGAGCGCCCTCGGTCTGGCCGGCTCCCTGGCGGTGGTCGCGATCTACTGGATCGGCGGCCTGTCCGTGATCTCCGGCGGGCTCACCCTCGGCACCATCGTGGCCCTGGCCACCCTCGCCCAGCGAGTGTACGGCCCGGCCGTCGACCTCGCCAGCACCCGCATCAGCCTGGCCGCCGGCATGGTCGCCTTCGAGCGCGTGTTCGAGGTCCTCGACGCGCCCCACGCGATCGCCGAGCGGCCGGGTGCGGTGACGCTCGCCCAGCCCCGCGGCGAGGTTGTCTTCGAGGACGTGTGGTTCCGGTACCCGGCGCCAAGCACCTACTCGATCGCCTCCCTGGAGGCGGAGAAGCCGGGTTCCGAGGGCGTGGACACGCCGCTGCCGACCGAGCCCTCGGACTGGATCCTGCGCGGCGTCTCCCTGCGCGCCGCGCCGGGCACCATGACGGCGCTGGTCGGCCACTCGGGCGCCGGCAAGACCACGCTCTCCAACCTCGTGCCCCGCCTTTACGACTGCACCCGGGGTCGGGTCCTCATCGACGGTCGGGACGTGCGCGACCTCACCCTCGACAGCCTGGCCGACGCCGTGGGCATGGTCCCCCAGGACCCCCACCTCTTCCACGACACCGTGGCCGCCAACCTCCGCTACGCGCGTCCCGAAGCCACCGACCAGGAGCTTGTGCTTGCCTGCCGGGCGGCTCGCATCCACGAGCTGATCAGGAGCCTCCCCGACGGCTACGACACCATGGCCGGGGAGCGCGGATACCGGTTTTCAGGCGGCGAGAAGCAGAGGTTGGCGATCGCCCGGCTGATCCTCAAGGCGCCGGCCGTGATGATCCTCGACGAGGCCACATCCCACCTCGACTCGGAGACCGAGACCCTGGTCAAGGAGGCGCTGGCGGAGGCCTTCAGCGGGCGCACCTCGTTCGTGATCGCGCACCGGCTCTCGACGATCCGCGCCGCCGACCAGATCCTGGTCATTCACGAGGGCCAGATAGCCGAACGCGGCCGGCACGAGGAGCTGCTCGCGAACGGGCGTCTCTACGCCGAGCTGTACGAGACCCAGTTCGCGACTATCGGGTAAGCGCGACCACGTCCCCCTCCCCCTCCGCCGTCAGCGGAGGGACCTCCCCGCCGAGCAGGGAGGAGTGTTGTCCACTGTCAGCTGCCGCGGAGGAGGCCTCCGACCAGGCCGCCGCCGGACTCCCCGTGCGGCAGGTACTCGTAGATCGCGTGCGCCAGCCGGGACAGCGACATCGACTGCAGCCAGACCCGCCCCGGGCCGGTAAGGGTGGCCAGGAAGATGCCCTCGCCGCCGAAGAGGGCGTTCTTGATGCCGGGCATGGTGGTCACGTTGAACTGGACCCCGTCCTGGAACATGGCCACGTGCCCGGGATGCACGCGCAGCGTGTTGCCGGGCTGGAGGTCGTAGACCACGATCTCGCCGTGCATCTCGACCCAGGCCATGCCCTGGCCGCTCAGCCGCTGCATCCGGAAGCCGGCGCCGCCGAAGATGCCCGCCCCCAGGCGCTGGTTGAAGGCGACCGTGAACTGGACCCCCGGGGTCCCTGCCATGAAGCCGTGGCGGTGCACGACGTACGAGGCCTGGGGTGAGATCTCCAGGGGCATGATCTGCCCCGGCAGCTTGGCCGTGTAGGCGACCAGACCGGGCCCGCCGACCGCGGTGTACTCGGTCATGAAGAGGGTGCCGCCCGCGACTGCCCGGCCGATGACGGCCATGAAGCCGCCCGGCTGGCCGCCGGCGCTGGTGGAGGTCTTGAGCTGGATCGAGGCCGAGATCCAGCCCAGCTCGCCCGACTCGGCGAAGACCATGTCGCCGGGGTTGAGGCTGATCTCGAGGGCCGGGAGGATGGTCCCGATGATCTTGTGCTCCATGCGCCTACCTCCCGGGCGCGGAGCCCGTGGCTAGCCGGCCGATTCCAACCTGGCGCCCCACCGCTCCTCGACCCGCCGTGTCTTGTAGATGGCGAACGCCCCCAGCCAGGTGAGGACGAAGGCGGCGACGATGATAAATCCCATATTCGTGAAGTTCAGGGCGGTGATCGCGCTCCAGGGCGCACCCCGCAGGCGCAGCTGCCCGATCAGCACCTGGAGCACCTCGACAGCGCCCACGAAGAGCGCCACGAACACCGAGAGCCCCGTCACCGTCATGTTGTAGAAGACCTTGCGGACGGGGTTGGAGAAGGCCCAGGAGTAGGCCTTGGCCATGAAGGCGCCGTCGGCGGTGTCCATCAGCGACATCCCGGCGGCGAAGATCACGGGCAGCGAGACCACCGCCAGGAAGGGCAGCTGCTGGGCCGCGGCACCGGCGGAGATGGCCAGTAGGGCGACCTCGGAGGCGGTGTCGAAGCCGAGCCCGAAGAGGAAGCCGATCGGGTACAGGTGCCAGCTCTGGCTCACGATCTTGAAGAGGCGCCCGAAGACGCGCGTCATGAGGCCGCCGGCCACCAGCTCCTGCTGCAAGGAGGTCCGGTCGTACTGTCCCCGGCGCATCCGTTGGAAGACGCCGAAGATGTCCAGCAGCACCAGCAGGTTGAGGATCCCGATGGCGACCAGGAAGATGCCTGAGACGCTGGTCCCCACCAGGCCGCCGATGCTCCGGAGCTGGCCGCTGCTGCTGACCACGCTGACCACCAGCGACTTCACGGCCAGGCCCAGCAGGAGCGCGATCAGCAGGACCACGGTGGAGTGGCCGAGCGAGAAGAAGAAGCCGACCCCGACCGGCTTGCGGCCCTGCTGGAGGAGCTTGCGAGTGGTGTTGTCGATGGCCGAGATGTGATCGGCGTCGAAGGCGTGGCGGAGCCCGAAGGTGTAGGCCAGCCCGCCCAGCGCCAGGAAGGCCGGGTGGCCCGCGCCGTAGGTGAGCAGGGCGCCCCAGCCGGCGACGTGGATGGCGACCACCGCCATGCCGAAGCCGCCCAGCCGGCGACGCTCGGCGGGGTCGAAGGCGGCGGTCAGGGAGCGTGCGAGGTTTCCCATTTGCGAACCGATGTCAGATTACCGGTTGGGTGTCCATCCGCGCCGAGCGCGAACTCGGCTGGGTGCTCTCAGCCCCCGCAGACGGCGGGCAGGATGCTGATGGCGTCGCTCTCCCGGAGAGGCACCGGATGCCCGCGATCGAGGTGGACCTCATGGTCGTTGAGGAAGAGGCGCACGAATTCGCGCAGCCGGCCAGAGCGGTCCTCGATGCGGTCCCGGCAGCCCGGATAACGGGTTTCCAGGGAGGCCAATGCGGTGCCCAGGTCGTCCGCCTCGACGCGGACCTCGGACTGGCCGCCGCAGTGCTCACGGAGGGAGCTCGGGATGCGGATGAGCGCCATCTGGCTGGCGCTCAAGTTAACTCACTTGCGACGGGGTCGCAACAACTCTTTGCCCAAAGCGCGAGCTCCAGGTGAACCAGGCCAGGACCAGCCAGGCCAGCACCGGGATCAGGGCCATGGCCTCGAACAGGTGCGCGGCTGAGAAGAGGAAGGTGGCCGCCAGGTTCAGGCCCAGGCTCACCAGCACCAGGTGGCGCCCGTCGCGCCGCCCGCCCGCCATCCGGAGGCCGCCGGTGAGGCCGAGCCCCGCGGCCACCGCGTGCACGACGTCCTCGATGTCCGCGCCCCAGCGATGCGAGGGCGCGACCACGACGTCGGTGGCCAGGGCGAACATGGCCCCGACCAGCGCCAGCAGGGCCAGGGCGGCGAGCAACCCCCCGAGGACGCGAGCATCCAGCTCAGGAAGCGCAAACCCCCTCCCCGCATGGCTCCTCCCCGCTCGGCGGGGAGGTCCTCCCGGCGGAGCCGGGA
>DATCNF010000428.1:0-13167 GCA_036565325.1 Candidatus Dormiibacterota bacterium
GAGGCGGGCGCCCGCCTGCGCGATTGCGAGATGGTGCAGTTCCACCCCACCGGGATGGTCTGGCCGCCGGGCGTGCGCGGGATCCTGGTCACCGAGGGCGTGCGCGGGGAGGGTGGCGTGCTGCGAAACAAGGAGGGCGAGCGCTTCATGGAGCGCTACGACCACGAGCGCATGGAGCTCTCCTCGCGCGACGTGGTGGCGCGCGCCATCAACAGCGAGGTGCTGGCCGGGCGCGGCTCGCCGCACGGGGGCGCCTACCTCGACATCACGCACCGCAGCCCCGACTTCATCAAGAAGAAGCTGCCGTCGATGTACGAGCAGTTCCTGAAGCTGGCCAGGGTGGACATCACCAAGGAGCCGATGGAGGTGGCGCCGACCATCCACTACTACATGGGCGGCGTCGACGTGGTGGCGGAGACCGGGGCCACCAGCGTGCCCGGCCTGTACGCGGCGGGCGAGGTGGCGAGCGGGCTGCACGGCGCCAACCGGCTGGGCGGCAACTCCCTGTCCGACCTGCTGGTGTTCGGCAAGCGCGCGGGCGACGCGGCCGCCGACTTCGCCGGCAAGCATGCCAAGCCCGGGCGCATCGACCCCGCGCAGGTCAAGGCGGGCACCGACTTCCTGCTGGCGCCGCTGACGCGCCCGCACGGCGAGAGCCCGTACAAGCTGCAGGGCGAGCTGCAGGACGTCTGCACGCTGCACGCCCCGATCATCCGCGACGCGGAGAACCTGCAGAAGGGCCTGGAGAAGGTGCTGGAGCTCAAGGAGCGGGCGACCGACGTCGGTACCGGGGGCGCCACCATGCGCGCCTTCAACCCCGGCTGGCACAGCGCGCTCGACCTGCACGCGATGCTCGTCAACGCCGAGGCGCTGTTCCGATCGGCGATCGAGCGCAAGGAGTCGCGCGGCGCGCACGCGCGCAGCGACTTCACGAAGCTCGACCCCAAATGGGCGCAGCTGAATCTCATGGTGCAGAAGGGGAAGCAGGGCGAGATGGCCGTGAGCGCGGTCGAGAACCAGCCCATCCCCTACGAGCTGACGGAAGTGATCAGCCAGTCGTTCCAGAAATACACCCCCGAGGAGCACGAGTAGATGACCCTAAAAAATCTCCGATTTTTCGGGGACCCCCGATAGTGGCAGCCAACGCCCCGACCCGCCACGTCGTCCAGATGAGCGTGTTCCGCGGCGACGCGGCTGGCGGCGAGCTGGTCCCCTACCGGGTGCCCGTGCGCGAGGGGATGGTGGTCCTCGACGCGGTGCTCTGGGTGCAGGCCAACGTCGCCTCCGACCTGGCGGTGCGCTGGAACTGCAAGGCCGCCAAGTGCGGGTCCTGCTCGGCCGAGATCAACGGCTTTCCGCGCCTGATGTGCAAGAGCCCGGTCTCCGAGTACGGCGACGAGTTCACGGTGCGCCCGATGAAGACCTTCCCCGTCATCCGCGACCTGGTCACTGACGTGAGCTGGAACTACGAGGTCAACAAGAAGATCCCACCCTTCACGCCCTCCGAGAAGGACGCTAACGACCCCGAGCCGTGGCGCATGCAGCAGGAGGACGTCGACCGCGTCATCGAGTTCCGCAAGTGCATCGAGTGCTTCCTCTGCCAGGACGTGTGCCACGTGCTGCGCAACCACGACCGCAAGGACGCCTTCTTCGGGCCGCGTTTCATGATCCGCACCGCGTCGCTGGAGATGCACCCCAAAGACTCATTGGACCGCCTGCCGCTGTTGAAGGGTGAGGCGGGCGTGGGCATGTGCAACATCACCAAGTGCTGCACCGAGGTCTGTCCCGAGCACATCCACATCACCGACAACGGGATCATCCCGCTCAAGGAGCGGATGGCGGACGAGTACTTCGACCCCCTACGAGCCCTCGCAAGGAAGTTGCGAGGCAAGTAGACACCTCCCCGCGAGACTCCTCCCCGCCAAGCGGGGAGGAGTCTTGCTCAACCGCCCTCCACCCAGGTCGAGACGTCGGTCCAGCGCACCCCGCCCTCCTTGTCGAGGGCGGGACCGGTCTCCTTGGCGAAGGCGTCGAAGGTCGGCTTGTCCGGCCACTCCTGGAGCATCAGCCACTCCTCGGGGTGCTTGCGGTTGCGATAGGCCTCGATCCGGCGACAGCCCATCTTGTCGATGCGCGAGCGGTTCAAGTCGAGCGTCTTCTGGAAGCGCTCCCAGTCTTCGCCCTGGGCGCGGAAGAGGACCAGCATCATGGCTTGCTCCCTCCTTAGGGGACGGTGAAGAGCACGTAGGCGGCGGCGGCGATCCCGATCACGGCCAGCCCGTAACCGATGGCTCCGAACAGCGGCTTGTAACCGTGCGCGAGGTCAGTCATCAGGTAGCGCACCCGGTGACCAAACGTGTAGAACACGGTCGCGAACAGCACCAGCAGGTAGATCTTGACCAGCGGGTTGGACAGCGCGGCCGCAAAGGTCGCGTAGTGCTGGTCGAACGCCGGCACGACGCCCAGCGGCGCCAGCACACCCTGCACCAGGATGTGCGCGGGCACGATCAGCGCGGTGATCACGGCGCACTGCGCGAAGGTCGCCCAGAGCAGCGCGTTCACGCGGTCGGGCCCCGACCGTCTCATTTGCTTCCCCCCCACACCAGCAGGGCGCTGATCAGGATCGTCAGCACCGCGAAGAGCACGTACGCGCCGCCCCTGATGGCACCGGCTGGCAGCAACCGATCACCGATCGGGATGCGCATGATCAGTCCGCTGAAGCTGAGAAAGGTGTAGCTGTGCCACAGCGCAAAGGCCAGGCAGACCACGCTGAAGACCACGAACGCCGGCGACAGATGCGCGTGGTAGCCCGCGGCACCGTCGTGCAGGCGGCTGATCTCGACCAAGAACCAGAGCATCCAGGCCGCGATCGGCAGCGCGCTGAACTCGCGCAGCACGTACCTGACGTAGCCCCGGCTGCGCAGAAACCAGGTGCCCTGCAAGCGGGGCGCATAGGCCTGGCCGGCTATCGGAAGCCGCCCCAGGGCAGCAGCATGCCCAGCGTGCTCTCGAACTTGGTCTGCTGGATCGCCTTGGCGGGGTCCACGCCTTTGGGGCAGACGGCCGAGCACTCGCCGATGAAGCTGCAGTCCCAGATCGCGTCGGCGCCGGTCACAGTGCGCAGCCGCTCCTGGCCGGCGTGGTCGCGGGAGTCGAGGTCGTAGCGGCGGGCCAGCGCGATCGCGGCCGGGCCCACGAAATGCGGTTCGATCGCGATCACCGGGCAGGCGGCGTAGCAGAGCATGCAGTTGATGCACATGCTGAACTGGCGGTACTGCTCCACCTGGGCGGGGGTCTGGCGGTTCTCGCCGGCGGCCAGCGCGGGCGCCTGGTCGCGGCTGATGATCCAGGGCTTCACCGAGGCCAGCTTCTCCATGAAGCTGGTCATGTCGATGACCAGGTCGCGGATGACCGGGAAGTTGGGCAGCGGCTCCACCACCACGGGACCGGGCAGGTAGTCGCGCAGGAACACCGAGCAGCCGAGGCGGGGCGTGCCGTTGACGTTCATGCCGCAGCTGCCGCAGATGCCCATCCGGCAGGACCAGCGGTAGTTGACGCTGCCGTCCACGTGGGTCTTGATCCAGTTCAGCGCGTCCAGCACGACCATGTCGTCCTGGTATGGGATCTCGTAGGTCTGCTGGCGCGGGGCCTGGTCGACCGTGGGGTCGTAGCGGGTGACGGAGAGCTGGATGGTGTCGCCTGCCAAATGGGTCTCCTCAGTAAGTCCTGGCCTGCGGCTGCCAGCTGGTGATGCGGACCGGGCGGTACTCGAGTCGCGGCTGCCCCCCGGGGACGTGGTACGCGAGCGTGTGCGCCAGGAACTTCTCGTCGTTGCGCTCGGGGAAGTCGCGCCGGGCATGTGAGCCGCGCGACTCGTCGCGCGCCAGCGCCGAGTGGATGATGGTGTCGGCGCCGTCGAGCATGTTCTCCAGCTCCAGCACCGACACCAGCTCGGTGTTGAAGGTGCGGCTGTGGTCGTCGAGGCGCACGCGCGCGAAGCGCTCGCGCAGCTCGCCCAAGTCCTGCAAAGCGCCCTTGAGGCCTTCCTCGGTGCGGAAGACGCCGACCCCGCGGTCCATCGCCTTCTGCAGGTCCTCGCGGATCTCACCCACCCGCTGATCGCCGGTGGTGCGCTCCAGGAAGTCACCCTCGATCCGCTTGCGCTCGTCCTTGACCAGGCCCGCGATCGGATTGGACCCGGGCGCCTTCACCGCCCGCGCGTCCTGGGCCGCGGCGCGGCCGGCGGCGGCCCCGAAGACCAGGCACTCAGGCAGCGAGTTGGAACCCAGGCGGTTGGCGCCGTTGATGCCGGCGTTGGCGCACTCCCCGGCGGCGTAGAGGCCCGGCATCGGGGTGCGCCCGCTGGCGTCGGTGTCGACGCCGCCCATCATGTAATGCTCCACGGGGCGCACGGGCATGGGGTCGGTGACGATGTCGATGCCCATGTACTCGCCCATCAGCTCGCGCATGAAGGGCAGCTTGCGGTTGATGACCTCGGAGCCGAGGTGGCGCACGTCGAGGTTCATGTAGTCGCCGTAGGGGCCTTTCAGGCCGCGACCGGCCTCGAACTCGGTGACCATGGCGCGGGAGATGATGTCGCGCGGCCCGAGCTCCATCTTGTTGGGCACGTACCGGGTCAGGAAGCGCTCGCCCTCGGCGTTGGTGAGGTAGCCGCCCTCGCCGCGCACGGCCTCGGTGATCAGGATCCCGGTGCTCGGCATCCCGGTCGGGTGGAACTGTACGAACTCCATGTCCTTGAGCGGCACGCCGGCCCGATAAGCGAGCGCCATCCCGTCCCCGGTGCAGATGGAGCCGTTGGTCGTGAAGGCGTAGACGCGGCCGTTGCCGCCCGTGGCCAGGATCACCGAGCGCGCCGCCAGCGAGCGGATCTCGCCCGACCGCATGTCGAAGCCGATCACGCCCTCGCAGCGGCCGTCCTCGGTGATCAGCGAGGTCACGAAGAACTCGTCCAGGCGCTCGATCTGCGGGAACTGGAGCGAGGTCTGGAAGACCGTGTGCAGCATGTGGAAGCCGGACTTGTCGGCCGCGAAGCAGGTGCGCCAGGTGGTCATGCCGCCGAAGGGGCGGACGCTGATCCGGCCGTCCGGCTCGCGGCTCCAGGGACACCCCCAGTGCTCCATCTGGATCACCTCGAGTGGCGCCTCGCGCACGAAGACCTCGACCACGTCCTGGTCGGCCAGGTAGTCGGAGCCCTTGATGGTGTCGAAGGCGTGCCCGTCGAACGTGTCCGGCTCCCGGAGCACCGCCGCGCAGCCGCCCTCGGCGGAGACCGTGTGGCTACGCATCGGGTAGACCTTGGAGACCATCGCGATCTTCAGCTTGGAGTCGGCCTCCGCGGCGGCGATCGCGGCCCTGATGCCGGCGAGCCCACCGCCTACGACCAGGACGTCGTAGGTTGGGATCTCCACGGCCACGGACCTGAATCCTAGCGGCTAGGCGGAGGCGGCCAACCCCAGCTGCTCGCGCACCACACGCGCCACCTCCGGCGGCCGGTAGCCGGCGCCCTTGAGGAGCCGCCCATCCGGGCGCTTCACCACCACCGGCTCACCCTTGCTGAGGTTGGCGGCGTGGATCTCGTCGAACACGGGCTTGAGATCGATGCCATAGGCCACGGCGGCCCCGTAAACGACGTAGAGCAGGTCGGCGAGGGCGTCGGCGATCTCCACGAGGTCGTGCGTCTCG
The DNA here is from genome assembly GCA_036565325.1 of Candidatus Dormiibacterota bacterium. GTDB lineage: Bacteria > Chloroflexota > Dormibacteria > Dormibacterales > Dormibacteraceae > CF-28. The sequence continues at coordinate 5,704 of DATCNF010000428.1, forward strand.
CCGGCGTTCCGGAACTCCGCGAGCTCCTCCTCGATCAGGGCCACGCGCACTCGGTGCTCCTCTTCCCCGGCCCAGGTGGGCCGGTCGTGGGTGGTGCATCCGAAACGCTCGTGGTACTCGCGGACCTTGGCCTGCTCTTCAGTCAATTCGTTTCTCCTTGACAGCTCGGCGCGCCGGTAGGGACCGGCGCAGAAACGCAATCCAGTTGTCCCCCATGATGCCCTCCGCGTCGGCTCTTGTGAACCGGCGCCTGAGCCGGCGGCGCAGCTCCGCCAGCTCCTCGAGGCGGTCGAGGGGGGACCAGGCGGCCGGAAAACCGCCGTCCAGGTCGGTGCCCAGGCCGACATGCTCGGGCGACCCGGCCGAGCGGGCATGGTGGACGGCCTGGTCGACCACGTTCTCCAGCGAGGGCCGGCCGCCCGACTTCCGCCGGCGCAGGTGGCCGCCCGCGAAGCTGATGCCCACCATCCCGCCCCGGCGGGCGACCTCGCTCACCGTGCTGGCGGCCAGCTGGCGCGCTCCCGGCACCAGCTCGCGCGCGTTGGAGTGGGAGGCCATGACCGGGCCTTTCCAGATCGGCAGCGCCTCGTCGACCGCCTGCTGGGCCATGTGCGAGAGGTCGAGGATCACCCTCTTGCGGTGCATCGCCTTGAGCAGGCTGACGCCCAGGTCGGTCAGGCCGCCCGGGCCCCAGGTGCCGCCGCTGTAGCGGGTGCGGCTCCAGGCCAGGCCGATGATTCGGACGCCGAGGTCGGTCCAGGCGCCCAGCTGGGACGGGTCCTCGATGGGGTCGGCGCCCTCCATCAGCAGCACCCCGGCCAGGCGGCCGCGCCGCCAGCCGCCCAGGTACTCGTCGAGGCCCTCGCGGTCGCGGATCAGCTCCAGCCCGACGCTCCGGTAGTAGCCGGCCTGAGCGCGGCCCATGAGGTGCGCCTCGCGCGGCGTCGCGTAGGTGTAGGAGCCGGCCACCCGGGGCCCGCCGTGGGCGGGCGAGCAGTAGATGGTCGGGAAGACCAGGCCCACGCCCGCTCGCGCCAGCGCCGGCCGGCTGATCGCGTAGCCGGGCGCCGGCTCGGCCTCGAACCCGCGCCCTTCGCTAAGGGCGTTGTAGGCGATATCCAGATGAGCGTCGACGATCACTTCGCAAAGGCCGCTGCGCAGGCCGCCGCCACCCGGGCGTTGTTCACCACCAGGTCCACGTTGACCTCCACCGACCGCCCCCCGGAGAGATCGGCGATCCGGGCCAGCAGCCGCGGGGTCAACGACGGGCCCTCGACGTGGCCGACCTCCGCCACGGCCTGCTCGACGATGCCTTCGGCGCCGGCCAGCTCGCGGGGTGGAGGGACCGCCACCACCACCCCTCGCCCGCCCAGCTCCCAACCCGCGCGCAGCGCGGCCGCGACCGCGTCCGCACCGTCGACCCGGGCCGCGGGCAGGCCGCTGTGGCGGCTGTAGAAGGCTGGGAACTCATCGGTCTCGTAGCCCAGTACCGCGACGCCCAGGCTCTCCAGCCGCTCCAGCGTGCGGGGCAGGTCGAGGACCATCTTGGCGCCCGCGCAGAACACGGCCACCGGGGCGCGCGCGATCTCCTCAAGGTCGGCGGAGACGTCGTCCGGGTTGCCCCGGTGGACGCCTCCGATGCCGCCGGTGGCGAAAAACCGGATCCCGGCCAGGTGGGCCGCCCGCACCGTGGCCGCCACCGTGGTGGCCCCGCTGCGGCCCGTCGCCAGCGCCCAGCCGAGGTCACGGGCGCTGACCTTGACGGCCGTCTCGTCCGCCGCCAGGGCCTCGATCTCGTCGCGCTCCAGACCCACCTTGAAGCGCCCGGCCAGGACCGCCACTGTGGCCGGCACCGCGCCGGCCTCGCGGATGGCGTCCTCGCAGCCGAAGGCGGCGCGCAGGTTGTGGGGCGCGGGCAGTCCCTGGGCCACGATCGAGGTCTCCAGCGCCACCACCGGGCGGCCCGCCGCCAGCGCCTCGGCGACCGCTCTCCCGACCTGCATGGGGGAACTCCCCCCTCGGGCGGGCCGGGCAAAGCCCTTCCCCCCGCCCGCCCCCCTGATCAAGGTCGAGCGCCGGGCTGGCTGACGGCCCGCGCGCTGACCAGCACGGCGCGGCCGGCGGCCTCCAGCGGGGTGGCGCCGTCGACGTAGGCTGCGCAGAAGGCGGCGGCGAAGGCGTCGCCCGCCCCGTTCCCGTCGACGACCTCCACCACCGGCGCCGGCAGCAGGCGCCCGTACACGCGCACCCCGCGCGCACCCAGCTTCAGGACCGGCACCTTGGCCAGGCCTTCCAGTGGAGCCCCCAGGGCGGCGGCCTCGGTCTCGGTGGCGAAGAGGAGCTCCGGGCGGAGCATGGCCAGCTCGTAGGCCAGGCGGGCGCCTCCGTAGGCCTCGATGTCCGAGGCCGATGAGAGGTCGATCGAGATCGGCGCGCCCTGAGCGCGGACCAGCTCGATGGCCCGCCGGGCGGCCGCGCCCAGGGGTTCCACGAGCAGGGCGTAGGCCGGCACGTGCAGCAGCTCGGCGTCCCGGAACCACTCCTCGCGCAGCTCCTCCGGACGCAGCCCGGGCCCGGCGCCGCGCTGGCGAGCGAAGGTGCGCTCGCCGGACGGCCCCAGCAGGACCGCGATGGTGCCCGTGGGCTCGGCGCTGACCACCGCAGCCACCTCCACGCCGCCGGCCTCGATCTCGGCCAACAGCTGGCGGCCGCTGGCGTCATCGCCGATCCGCGTAACGAGGCGCGAGGGAGCGCCCAGGGCCGCTGCCCAGGCGCAGAAGTTGGCGGCCTGGCCGCCACCGCCGAGCCGGATCGAGGCGTCCCGATCCTCGTCCAGGCGGAGCTGCCCGGCGGGGGCGATGGTGACGTCGAGGACCAAATCTCCGATCGCCACGATCACAGTGGCGAGAATAGCTTGCAATCGGATGCTGAATCAGGTAATAATCACGTCCTTCACTATGAAACCACCTGTAATGAATCGATCTGAAATCAAGGACTTCCCCTTCCAGCGCATGAATATCCGGTTGGACAAGGACGGTTGCCTCTACATGGTCGAGAGCCGCGAGCTGCTCAAAAACCTCGGGAGCGAGGCGCAGGCCGGCCTGGAGGCGATGGGCGCGTTGCGGATGGCCGGCAAGGTCATGCACCTCACCATGGAGCGCTGGGCCGACCGGCACGGGCTCTCCGAGGGCCGGATGAGCGTGATGTTCCGGCTGCGCAAGGCACCCGACCAGCGCTCGACCATGAGCGAGCTGGCCGCCGTCCTGAGCACCACGCCGCGCAACATCACGGGGCTGGTCGACAACCTGGAGCGCGACGGCTTCGTGCAGCGCGTTCCCGACCCCGACGACCGGCGCTCGATCCAGGCCCAGCTGACCCCGGCCGGCATCGAGAAGATCGACTCCATCTGGCGGGCCTCGACCGAAGCTCAGACCCAGGTCACCAAGCAGTTCACGAAGCACGAGCTGGCCCAGCTTCGGCACCTGTGCCTGAAGCTCGTTCAGCTCATGAAAGAGGAGGCAGGCCAATGACCGCGGAAGTCCTGCACGGCAGGAAGCTCGTCTTCGCCACCGTCGGCGTGATGCTGGCGCTGCTGCTGGCCGCCTTGGACCAGACCATCGTGGGCACCGCGATGCCGCGCATCGTCGCCCAGCTGCAGGGCCTCGACTACTACGCCTGGGTCACCACCGCCTACCTGGTCACCTCGACCGTGACCATCCCCATATCCGGGAAGCTGGGCGATCTCTTCGGCCGCAAGCCATTCCTGCTGGCCGGGATGATCGGCTTCGTCGCCGCCTCGGCGCTCTGCGGAGCTGCCCAGGACATGCTCATGCTGGTCCTTTTCCGAGGCATTCAGGGCCTCTTCGGCGGCATGCTCTTCGCCAGCGTCTTCAGCGTCATCGGCGACCTGTATCCGCCCGAGCGCCGGGGCCGCATCCAGGGCGTGTTCGGCGGCGTCTTCGGCCTCTCCTCAGTGGTCGGCCCCGCGGTCGGCGGCTACATCACCGACAACCTCAGCTGGCGCTGGGTCTTCGAGGTCAACATCCCGGTCGGCCTGATCGCGGTGGCGGTGGTCTTCGCGACCCTGCCCTACATTCGCTCGAAGGCCTCCTGGCGCGACATCGACTTCCTGGGCTCTGCCTTCATGACGGCCGGCCTGGTGCCACTCCTGATCGCGCTCTCGATCACCCGCGACCACTCCTGGACCTCCTGGCAGGTCCTGGGCCTGCTCGGCTTTGCGGTGGTCATGCTCGCCCTCTTCATCTGGGAGGAGACGCGCGCCAAAGAGCCGATCGTGCCGCTGCACCTCTTCAAGAACCCGACCTTCACCATCTCCCAGGTGGTGGGCTTCCTCACCGCCTTCGGGATGTTCGGGACCATCATCTTCGTCCCCCTCGTCTTCCAGGGCGTGCTCGGTGTCAGCGTTACCAACTCGGGCTTGCTGATCACCCCCATGATGGTCGGCCTGATCGGGGCCAGCATCGTTACCGGGCAGCTGATGACGCGCCTCAAGTACTACCGCTTCCTCGGCACCGCCGGGGTCTCTCTGATGATCGCCGGCATGTATCTGCTGACCACGGTCACGACCAGCTCCCAGCAGTGGGAGGTCACCCGGGACCTGGTGGTCGTCGGCCTCGGCCTGGGCACCACTTTCCCCCTCTACCTGACCGTCCTCCAGAGCGCCCTCCCTCGAAATTACCTGGGCGTGGCCTCGAGCCAGATCCAGTTCTGGCGCAACGTCGGCGGCACCGTGGCCACCGCGGTGATGGGCTCGCTGCTGGCCCGATTGCTGCCGGACAAGATCTCCACCCAGATCGCCGCCCTGCACCTGTCACCGCAGGTGGCCGCCCAGTTCAAGGGCTTCAGCGGCGGCGGCAGCCCACAGCAGGTCTTCGACCCCGCCAAGCTGGCCGCCACCCGGGCGGCGTTGCCCCCGCAGTTTCAACCCGTCTTCGACCAGGTCATGAACGCCGTGCGGGTCGGCCTCAGCCAGGCGCTCCACGACATCTTTCTGATCTCGGCCGGCATCCTGGTGCTGGCGCTGATCGCGACCCTGTTCTTGAAAGAGGTTCCCCTGCGCAAGGCGGACCGGGAGGCCGGGGCCAGCCTGGGCGAGCCGTCGCCGGTGCCCGTCGAAGACGTCGCCTAGCGGCGAGTGAGTCCGCCCGCGCCTGCGTGGGGGGACCTACAGGGGGGGTTCCAGCTGGCGGCGAAGGGTCTGGAACCACGCCTGCCGCAGCTTGAGCAGCTGAGCGGCGGCGTAGCGCCTCCGCAGGCCGGCCCCGAGGATGGCATTTGCCAGTGAGAGCACGCCCACGTGCTCGTACTGGATCCGGATCCCCTGAGGGGTGGTCTCGAACCTCAACGTAGTCAGGTTGTAAGGCGCCCCCGACAAGGTGCGTTCGGCGAACCGGCGCAGAGGCTGGTACTCGACGATCTCATCCATCGCCTGAAAACGCGCCCGGTTGATGGTGACGCGCCCGCGATACCGGCTGCCGAGCCCCGGCGGCCCTGCGGCCTGGGCCTCAACGGTGGTGCCAGGCAGCAGGTGCGGGGAGGCGATGGGGTCGGTCGCCAGGGCGAAGACCGCCTCTGCAGGTGCGGCGATCAAGGCTTCCGCCTCGACCACGATGCGCCGGTGCGATTCGGGCAGCCAGTAGGCCAGGTAGCCCAACAGCGCCGCGCAAAGCACGAACCCCAGCGGCGGGCTGAAGGAACCGACCAGCATGAGGGCCGACTCCACTCCGATCAGGGTCAGGCCGATCGCAGAGGCAGCGAATCCCAGCTCGAACTGCCATGGCCATTTCCAGAACGGAAGAAACTGCACAGCGAAACCCAGCAGGACCAGGGCGAACTCGCCGTTGAGGATGACCTGCGCCGCCGTCTGGGCCCAGTCGGGCGGCGCGCTGCTCACTAGCTCCACTAGAGGAGGAAGCGGCCAGACTCCATAATCTTGCGCCCGTCGACCACGACGTCCGCGTGCGAGGCCAGCACGTCGACGTGGCTGGGGCACCTCCAGTCGGCCCCCGTCTCCTCCCCGTAGGGGTCGCCGAAGGCCACGTGCACGCCGGGGAACTTCTCGTCCTGCAGGAAGTTGCCGATGATGTTCTGGAGGCCCAGGTTGGTGCCGATGGCGAACTCCCCGGCGCGATTGGACTCGGGGTGCTGGCCGAAGTAGGCCTCGATCTCGCGCACGATCTCCGGGTGCCCCTCCATCTCCACGCCGGCCACCCGCGAGTCGCGGATTCGCAGCCGCACCGGCGTCTCGAAGAGGCCGTACTTGCCGTCGAAGTGATCGCCCATCTCCTCGCCGACCAGCAGCCCCTCGAGGTGGAACGGCGCCGTGAAGGTCTCCCCCTCGGGCAGGTTCCCCCACTGCCCCGGCTCCCAGTAGCGGCCGTCCGAGGAGATCCACTTCCAGTCCTTGCGGAAGGTGGCGACCAGCTCGGTGCCGAGCTGGGTCGTGACCTCGATCCGCTCGGCCTGGCGGGCGATCTCCCAGACCTTGCGCGTGAGGCGGTAGATGGCTTCGTAGTCACCGGCCATCCCCTCCAGCATCACGCGGCGTTCGATTCCGATCATGTGGCCGTGGCGGCAGCGCAGCTCGCCGACCAGGAGCTGGCGCATCGGCTGCCGGAACGCGAGCTCGCCCGGCTGGCCCTCGCCGACGTAGTAGGACACGGTCGGCCGGTACTTGCGGATGCGCTCGGCCAGCGCGCGCGGAAATTCCCGTGCGGGCCGCGCCACCACCTCCTCCATCACCACCGACTCCACGCCGGCGCCGGTGGACTCGGCCTCCTCCTCGATGGCCTCCGCGATGTCGCGTCGAGCGGCGGTCTTGATGACGATGACGCGGTCGCCCTGGTTGACGTTCAGGCAGACGCGAACCGCGTTGCGGGCACCGGGCGCGTACTCGTCAAGCACGCTCTCCAGTTTGCGTGATCTTGAATTTCTGGGATTCGGCGTTAATATCCGCACAGGCGCGCAGGGGGTGTCGGGGGTCTCGTCCGTCCGGTCCTGTTCGCGATTCCATTGGAGGACCCAAGACGGTGAGTTTCGATGACAAGGTTTTAACGTGCCGGGACTGTAGCCGCGAGTTCGTGTTTACAGGCGGCGAGCAGGAGTTCTACCAGTCGCGAGGGCTGCTGCACGAGCCCCGCCGCTGCCCCAGCTGTCGTGCCTCGCGCCGCTCGGACGGCCCGGGAGCGAGCTCCCGGCCATCGCGCGAGATGCACGACGTGATCTGCGCCAACTGCGGCAAGCCGACCCAGGTGCCGTTCCTGCCCACGGGCAGCCGGCCGGTCTACTGCCAGGACTGCTTCCAGGCCGCGCGCTCTAGGTAACTGCCGAGCCCCACCCCGACCCTCCCCGCCTTGCGGGGAGGGGGACAATAGACCCCGATGGCCACCGCTGTATCCCTGTCCCACCTCGGCTCGCTGATGCGCGGGGTGCGCAGCGTCGACC
>DATCNF010000429.1:0-4685 GCA_036565325.1 Candidatus Dormiibacterota bacterium
GCCCCCGCCAGGCGCAGCAGTTCGCGGCGCCCGATGCCCGCCTCGAGGTCCGCGTCGCGGACGGCGGCGGCCACCTCCGCCGCACCCGCTCCGCGCCGGACCGCCAGCCGCAGATAGGCGTCCGCACAGGGTTGGCAGCCCGCCACGGCCTTGCGTACCGCCGCCTGCAGAGCATCCCGACGCACCGCTTCCGCGCTTCGTTCTCGCACCATGCGGCGAACCTAGGCTGACCCTGGCGCGGAGTCGAATCAAGAGCCGTTAAGATCGGCGTCCCCATGGCAGACGGCAGTAGCCGGCGCACCCGGCGGCGCATCGCCGGGGCCGCCGCCGACGTGATGGCCGAGAGGGGCCTGGGCGGGGGATCGCTGCGCGACATCGCCCAGCGTTCGGGCGTCTCCAAGTCGCTGATCCACTACTACTTCAGCGGCAAGGAGGAGCTGCTGGCCGAGGTCGTCAGCGCCCTCGAGGACGAGGTCGACGCCTTCTGGAAGCGGTCGGTGGCCGAGCACGAAGACCCCTTCGAGCGCTTCGTCGCCGACGTCCAGGCGCTGTCCGACCTCTACTTCGAGCGGCCCAAGTTCTGGGAGCTCCTGCTCGAGCTGTTCCTGGCCAGCCGCCGCAACCCCAAGCTGCAGCCCGCGGCCAAGCGGCTGATCAACCGCCTGGTCACCGAGCTCCGAATGGAGGTCGAAGCGACCACCTCCAAGCTGCCGGTGCCTTCCCCGGTGCCGGCTCGCGACGCCGCCACCATGATCGCCGCGCTCATGTACGGGCTCGGCCTGATCCACCTGGTCGACGGTCGCGACCCGGTCCCCGCGCTGCGGGCCTTCGTGCTCACCTGCCTGATGGCCAGCGGGCTGACCTACGTCCTGGCCGGCGAGGACCCACCCCTCGACCGCCTCTTCGAGCTGGCCCAGAGCTTCCCGCGGCCGGGCAGCCCCTCGGCCGGCAGCCGGCCACGCCCCGCCGGCGGCGGATAGCTCCCTAAGCTTTCTCCCGTGTCTGTGCCGTATCCATCGGGTGAGCAGCACCCGATCGGGCACGGCAACCAGACCGCGGTGGCGGTGGAGATCGGGGGCGGCCTCCGCGAGTACCGGGTGGACGGCTTCCACGTCCTCGACGGCTACCCCCCCGAGGCCATGGCCGGCGCCGGCCGCGGCATGGCCCTGCTGCCGTGGCCCAATCGCCTCCGCGACGGCCGCTACCGGTTCCGTGGCGCCGACTACCAGCTGCCGCTGACCGAGCCCGCCCGGGGCAACGCCATACATGGCCTCACCCGCTGGTCCTCCTGGCGGCGTTTCGAGCACGCGCCCGACCACGTCGTCCTCACCCACCTCCTGCACCCGCAGCCCGGCTACCCGTTCACGCTCGCGCTCAGCGCCGACTACAGGCTTTCCGCGGCCGGCCTGCGGGTGGCCCTGTCCGCCCGCAACCTCGGCGACTGCCCCGCCCCCTTCGGCGCCGGCCAGCATCCCTACCTCCGGGTCGAGGACGCCACCATCGACTCGGCACAGGTGCGTGCACCGGCGGCCCTGCGCTTCCGCAGCGACCGCCGGCAGATCCCGGTCGGCGAGCCCGAGCCGGTGCGCGGCAGGTACGACCTGCGCCGCGGCGGGCGGCTCGGCAGCCGGGTGCTGGACACCGCGTTCACGGGCCTGGAGCGCGACCCCGACGGCCTGGCGCGGGTCGTGATCACCGGCCCCGAGCGGCGCGTCACGCTCTGGATGGACTCCGGGTTCGAGCACCTGATGCTCTTCAGCGGCGACTCCCTGGCACCCGACGAGCGGCGCCGGAGCCTGGCCGTGGAGCCCATGACCTGCGCCCCCAACGCCTTCCAGAACGGGATCGGGCTGCGCGTGCTGGAGCCCGGCGAAGCCTTCACCGCGACCTGGGGGATCACGGTGGAGCAGCTGCCCAGCAAACGGTGATGTGCGTCATAAACGCGGGTAATCGGACCGTCGATAACATGGCCTCATGAGCGAAACGCGAACTCCGCTGCAGGGTGTCGACGGCATCGATTACCACCCCCTGCAGCGGGTGCGCGAGCTGGGGCTGGGCGACCCGGCGCCGCTGCCCATGACCATCAAGGTCCTGCTCGAGATGCTGCTCCGCGACCTCGACGCGGGCCGCGTCGACGAGGCCAGCGTGCGCGCCCTGGCGAACTGGCCGGAGAAGGCGGCGGCCGGCGTCGAGCTCCCCTACACCCCGGCCCGCGTCCTCCTCCAGGACTTCACCGGCGTCCCGGCGGTGGTCGACCTGGCGGCCATGCGCACGGCCATCGAAAGGGCGGGCGGGCACCCCGAGCGGGTCGATCCGCAGGTGCCGGTCGACCTCGTGATCGACCACTCGGTCCAGGTCGACGTCTTCGGCAACGTGCGCGCCTACCACGACAACATCGAGCGCGAGTACGAGCGCAACGGCGAGCGCTATGCGCTCCTGCGCTGGGCGCAGCAGGCGTTCAACAACTTCACCGTGGTGCCGCCCGGCATGGGCATCTGCCACCAGGTCAACCTCGAGAACCTGGCCCGCGTGGTCCAGGTCCGGGAGCTGGATGGCAAGAAGGTTGCCATCCCCGACACCCTGGTCGGGACCGACTCCCACACCACCATGGTCAACGGGCTGAGCGTGCTGGGCTGGGGCGTGGGCGGCATCGAGGCCGAGGCGTCGATGCTCGGCCAGCCCATGTACCTGCCCACGCCGGTCGTGGTCGGCGTCAGGCTGGGCGGCGCACTGCCCACCGGTTCCACCGCCACCGACCTGGTGCTGACGCTCACCGAGATGCTGCGCAAGCACGGCGTCGTCGACAAGTTCGTCGAGTTCTGCGGCAACGGGCTGTCCTCGCTGACGGTCTCCGACCGCGCCACCCTCTCCAACATGTGCCCCGAGTACGGCGCCACCTCGGCGCTCTGGCCGATCGACCGGCAGACCCTGCGCTACCTGAAGATGACCGGTCGCCCGCAGGACCTGATCGAGCTGGTCGAGATCTACGCGCGGGCGCAGGGCATGTTCCGCGAGGACGGCGCCGAGATCCCGCGCTTCACCGAGGTCCTGGACCTCGACCTGGCGGCCGTCGAGCCCTCCTTGGCCGGGCCCCGCCGGCCGCAGGACCGCGCCTCCCTGCCCCGGGTCTGGGAGAGTTTCACCTCGGTCTTCAAGGCCGACGACAACGACGACAACCAGGTCGGCCGCTTCAAGGGCGAGGGCGGGTCGACGGATGCCACCCGCAAGAAGGAGACGCGGGATTCAGTGGTCGCTGAGGGCGGCGGAGTGGCGGTGGCGCACGAGCATCGCACCGACACCGGTGTCCGCAACGGCTCGGTCGTGATCGCGGCCATCACCTCCTGCACCAACACCTCCAACCCCTCGGTGATGATCGCCGCCGGCCTGTTGGCGCGGAACGCCGTGCAGCGGGGCCTGAAAGTGCCGAGCTACGTGAAGACCTCGCTGGCGCCCGGCTCACGCGTGGTCACCGACTACCTGAAGACCGCCGGGCTGATGGAACCCCTGGAGACGCTCGGCTTCTACCTGGTCGGCTACGGCTGCACGACCTGCATCGGAAACTCGGGGCCGCTGTCGTCGCCCGAGGTCGAGGCGGAGGTCACGGCGCACGACCTCAACGTCTGCGCCGTACTCTCCGGCAACCGCAACTTCGAGGCCCGCATCCACCCCCTGGTGCGCGCCTCCTACCTGGGCTCCCCTCCCCTGGTGGTCGCCTACGCGCTGGCGGGCACCATCCGCCGCGACCTCACCGAGGACGAGCTGGGCCACGACGCCGAGGGCAAACCGGTTTTCCTCCGCGACCTCTGGCCGTCGGCCGAGGAGATCGAGAAGACGGTGCGCGAGTGCGTGCGCCAGGAGTTCTTCGACCGCGAGTACTCGACCATCTACGACGGCGACGAGAACTGGAAGAGGATGCAGGCGCCGACCGGCCCGGCCTACGCCTGGGACGCCAGGTCGACCTATGTTCAGAACCCGCCCTATTTCGAGGGCCTGAAACCCCAGCCGGACCCGCTCACCGACATCGAGAACGCGCGGGTGTTGGTGATGGTGGGCGACTCGGTGACCACCGACCACATCTCACCCGCCGGCTCGATCCCGGCCGACTCGCCGGCCGGCAAGTACCTGCTCGAGCACGGCGTCGAAAAGCCCGACTTCAACTCCTACGGCGCCCGCCGCGGCAACCACGAGGTGATGATGCGCGGCACCTTCGGCAACATCCGGCTGCGCAACGAGCTGGCGGGCGGCAAGGAGGGCTTCTGGACGGCGCACCTCGGCTCCGCCGGTCCCGACGGCGAGCTGATGACGATCTTCGATGCCGCCGAGAAGTACCGGGCGGAGGAGGTCCCGCTGCTGGTGATCGCGGGCAAGGAGTACGGCACCGGCTCCTCGCGGGATTGGGCGGCCAAGGGGCCCAACCTGCTCGGCGTGCGGGCAGCCCTCGCCGAGTCGTTCGAGCGCATCCACCGCTCCAACCTCGTCTGCATGGGCATCCTGCCCCTGCAGTTCCAGGCGGGCGAGTCGCGCTCGTCGCTGGGGTTGACCGGCCGGGAGGCCTTCAGCATCCGCGGCGTGGACGGGATCCAGCCGGGCGATGAGGTCGAGGTCGAGGCCCGCGGCGCGGACGGGTCGGCCCGCACGTTCAAGTGCCGCGCCATGATCAACAACGACGTCGAGCTGTCATACCT
>DATCNF010000430.1:0-2120 GCA_036565325.1 Candidatus Dormiibacterota bacterium
GACAGCGCTGCTTGCGAGCGGTCACCAGGTCGCGCTCGATCTGATCGAAGAGGGCCATCCCACGGATTCTCACACAGCGGCCGCGCACGGCCGCGGAAAGCGCCGCCGGTCCCCTCTCTGAGGCTAGATCGCCGGCCTGGCGAACTCCAGCGTCGCGGCGGCAAGGCGCCGCGCGCCGTCGGGACCCTCCATCACGGTGTCGGTGACCAGCACCCGGTAGCCGAGGGCCTCGATTGCGGCGGCCTCCCCCCGATCCCTGGCGTCGAGCACGAAGCCGGAGGCCAGCTCGCGGTACTCGCGTGCCACCCCGGTCGCCGAGGGGTCGCGGCCGAGCGACCGCATCATCTCCACGGTCGGCCCCTTGAGGGCGGCGCCCTCGACCACGGGCGTGACCGCCAGCGTCCGCTCGCGCGGCAGCGCCGCACCCAGCAGCGTGAGGATCGGCCACACGCTGACCACCGGGTTGGAGGGGCCGATCACGACCAGGCCGGCCGATCCCACCGCCTGGACCACTTCGGCCGACGGCCGCGCGCCCTCGATCCCGGCATAGGCGACCGCGTCGACGCGGGGGACGGCGCGTTCCCGCACGAAGTAGTCCTGGAACGCCATCGGCCCGCGGTCGGTGGCGAACCAGGTGCGGACGGGGTCGTCGGACATGGGGAGCACCGCGGACGGCAGGCCGAAGCGCCGGCCCAGCTCGAGCGTGGCATCGGTCAGGCGCAAGCCGCGGGCGAGCATCTCGGTTCGGGCCACGTGGACGGCCAGGTCGCGGTCGCCGATCCGGAACCAGGCCGGCAGGCCCAGGCGCTCCATCTGGTCCAGGGCTGCGAAGGTGTCGTCTGCGATCCCGAAGCCGGTGCTCTCGTTGAACACCCCGGCCAGCCGGAAGAGGACCGAGTCGACGTCGGGGCTCACGTGCAGGCCCCAGACCTCGACATCGTCGGCGGTGTTGGCGATCACGGTCAGCTCGCCGGGAGCGAGCACCGCCTGCAGCCCGGCCGCCAGCTTGGCGCCGCCGGTGCCGCCGGCCAGCAGCACGACCTTCACCGCCTTACCGGAAAAGGTCGAGGTCGGCCGGGCGCACCAGGTCGCGGCCCGTCCCCGGTCGGCCCTCGGGGGTGTAGCCGCGGATCAGCACCACCGGCACCCGGGCCGTCTTGCCCATCACCAGCTCGGCGGCGGCCGAAAGCTCGTCGGCCACCGCAACCACGGTGACCTGGAGCTCCTTGCCGTGGTCGTCGAGCTGGCCGCGGTAGTCCGCGAAGACCGGCATCCCGGCCACCCCCAGGGCCACGTTCTCGATCCCTATCCGCCAGGCCCGGCCGAAGGTGTCGGAGACGATCACCGCCACCTCCACCCCGGCCAGCTCCCGCACCCGCTCCCGAAGCCCGGCCGCGCTCCGGTCGGAGTCCTCGGGCAGCAGGCTCACCATGTCCTCGCCGGGCACGTTGGAGTGGTCGATGCCGGCGTTGGCGCAGACAAAGCCGTGCCTGGTCTCCACGATCAGGATCCGCTCCTTGCGGACGATGCGGACGCTCTCGTCGAGGATGGCCTGCACCAGCCGCGGATCGTGCTCGATCTCGCGGGCCAGCGCCTCCGCCTCGGCCGTGGGCTCGATCTCCGACAGCCGCCGCAGCCGGCCCTCTGCCTTGGACACCACCTTCTGGGCGACGACCAGGATGTCGCCGGCGCGCGGCCGCGCGTGCTCCACGATCAGGGCGCCGAGGTCATCCCCTGGCTGCACCTCGGGCATGCCCTCGACGGGCAGGACCTCCACTAGCGGGCACCCAGGGCCGCCAGGTCGGCGGGCTCGTCGAGGTCGAGCGCCAGAGCGGGGTCTTCGAGGACCTGGAAATCGACGCCGCGAGCGGCGGCGTCGGCCTCGAACTTGGGGAGTGAACGGTCGCCGAAGTGGAGGCCGAGCGCGTCCGGCGGCCGCAGGAAGAGGGCGTTGGTGCCACCGCGGCCGGTCGCGGCCGCCGCCACCGCCGCCGGTCCCCGAGGGGCGGCCGCGCCCAACACGCGCCGCAGCGAGGCCGCGGTCACCAGCGGCAGGTCGCTGGAGAGCACCAGGACCGCGTCCGCCCCGCGCCGCAGGGCGTGGGCGATGCCCGCGGCGG
>DATCNF010000431.1:0-11626 GCA_036565325.1 Candidatus Dormiibacterota bacterium
GGCCCTGACTTGGCATGTGCGGCGCGCTCCACGATCCCGCCCAGGCGCACCGAGCCGGTCTCCTTGGGCTTAAAGGGGTCGCTGACGTCGTAGCGCTTGATCTCGCCCGTGCCCCAGGCGGACACGTAAAGCCAGCGGTCGTCGAGCGACAGGTTGATGTCCGTGACGAGCGGGGGCACGGCGCCGAAGGGCTTGAGGATGTCGGGCAGCTTGTCCGGCGGCGCCGGCTCGGCTGGGATCTGGATCACCTTCTCTGCCTTCCACTGCTTGCCGTCCAGGTGCCAGACCCAGATCGAGGCGGAGAGGTCGGCCAGGGAGGTGACCACTCCCACGAAGCCGTAGGCCTTGGTGGGGTCGTGGGCGGGGCGCAGCTCGAGCACCATCTGCTGCTCCTTACCGAGATCGATGGTCTGCCGGTGCCGGCGCTTGGGCAGGTCCCAGATGTGCAGCTGGTGGCCGTAGCCGCCGGCCAGCAGGATCTCGCCGTTGACCCCGTTCTCGACCATCTTGGGCGTGCCCCACTCGCTCGAGATCAGCGTGTCGTAGCCGAGGTGCCACCAGAAGTCGTAGGCCAGCTGTTGGGGGCCGCGGTCGAGCTCCCAGCGGCCCTTGACCGCGAAGGTGTCGTGGTCGAGCACGAAGATGCCGCCCGGCGCCTCGCCCTCGGGGTTGCCGAGGGCGCTCACGTAGATGCCGTCGGGGCCGCAGTGGAAGGTGTGCGGCCGGCTGTAGCCGGCGCGGGAGGCGATCTCCTGGGCCTCGATGGTCTTGACGATCTTCGGCGCACGGGGATCGGGCTTGGTGTCGATCACGTAGATCCGGGAGGACCGGAGGCCGGGCACCAGCAGGTAGCGGCGCTCGATGTGGGGGTGGGGGGCGTAGGGGCAGAGGGCCGAGCTGCAGGCGTTCCAGCCGAAGTGGTGGAGCTCGTCGCCGGTGTTGGGCATGGACAGCGTGTTGACCGCCTGCCGGTAGGTCTTCGATTGGGGGTCGACGTCGACGGTCACCAGCGCATCCGGCGAGGAACCGGTGGGATCGAAGGTGACCATGTAAGCCAGCGTCTCCGGCGGCGCCTCGGCGGCCAGCCGCGGAGATGGATAGAAGGTCGGGTCGGGCTTGAGAAGGGTTGCCATGCTCTGCTCCTGTGCACTTCTGACGGCGGTGCGGTCCTGGGCGCTGACCGCCGACCGGCGGCCAGCTAGCTACAGAAGCAGCAGGGCAGGTGAACCAGGCGCTGGGCGGGCCAGGTCATGCTCAATGGCAGCCTAGCCGAGTGCCGGGACCACGGCGCGCTTGTGGGTTCCGGTGCCGACCAGGCGCTCGCCGTCGTGGCAGTGGACGTCGAACAGGAGCTTGTTGCCGTTGACCTCCTTGAGCAGCGAGGTCACGACCACGGTCGAGCCCGGCTCGCTCATCCCGATGTGCTTCACGCACACCTCGTAGCCGACCGTGGTCATGTCCTCGCCGATCAGGGCCGCCACCGAGCCGTGGGCGGTGTTCTCCATGAGCAGGATCATGGCCGGGGTCGCGAAGACGCCCTTGCCGCCCACGTGGCGGGTGACCAGCTGCTCGTCGATCACCCGCTCTATCCTGCCTTCGACTCCTGCCCGCACGGGGTAGATTGTCGCTCGTGACCCAGCCTGAGGTGCTGAAGGCCGTCTTTCCGGCGGCCGGTCTCGGCACCCGCTTCCTGCCCATCACCAAGGCCCAGCCGAAGGAGATGCTGCCGCTGGTCGACAAGCCCTCGATCCAGTACGGCGTGGAGGAGGCGATCGCCTCGGGCATCACGCACATCGTGATGGTCACCGGCGGCGGCAAGCGCGCCATCTTCGATCACTTCGACCGCTCCCGCGAGCTCGAGACGTACCTCGAGCAGCGCGGGAAGCAGGACCTGCTGGAGATCCTGGCCGAGGTCGACCGGCTGTCCGACCGCTGCGCCATCAGCTACATCACGCAGAAGGAGCCACTCGGCCTCGGCCACGCCGTGCTGACCGCGCAGCCGATCGTCGACGGCGACCCCTGCGCGGTCCTCCTGCCGGACGATGTGATCCTGGGCGGCCCGCCCTGCCTGGGCCAGCTGATCGAGGTCTACCGGCGGACGGGAGCCACAGTCCTGGCCGCGCGGCGGGTGCCCCGCAGCCAGGTCAGCCGGTACGGGATCATCGCCACCGACGGCGGCCCGGGGCCCCTGCACCAGGTCACCGACGTAGTCGAGAAGCCGGAGGCCGGCGAGGCGCCCTCCGATCTCGCTATCCTCGGCCGCTACGTGCTGGCCCCCGACGTTTTCGTTGAGCTGGGGGGGATCCAGCCCGGGGCGGGCAGCGAGCTCCAGCTCACGGACGGGATCCGGCGCACCATCGGAGCCGGCAAGGTGGTCGCCCTGGAATTCGAGGGCGAGTACTACGACACGGGAACCATCCCGGGCTACCTCAAGGCCAACCTGGCCCTGGCCCTGCAGCGGGACGATCTCCGGGAAGAGCTCCTGCAGGTCATCCGGGCCATGGTCGACGCCGACGAGCTCTCGGTTCGATCGGGGTCGGCGAGGGTATAATCGACCCCGCTCGATGAGCTTTACCCCCACCCGAGTTTTTTACCTATGGCTGTATCAGGAAAGAGGCGTTTCGACGACGACAAGACCGTGCGCTATCTCACCTTGGAGAACGACTACGAGGTCGAGGTCGCACGCACGCTCAACAAGTGGTGCGTCACGGTCTACCAGCTGCCGGACCGGCAGATACTGGCGCAGGACTTCTTTCCTGAGCGCTGGAAGGCTCTCGCGCGCGCCCAGGACTTCACCCGCCTCCTGAACCAGAGGAACAAGAAGGAAGGCGAGGATGAAGACGTGGACGACATCAGGTAGTTGATCGCCAGTTGAACTGGGCCCAGTTCCTGCGCCGCGAGTGGGGCGCGGCGACCTTCGTGCTGACCGTGATCATCGGCCTGGTCGCCGTGCCTCTGGCTCTCTACCTGGGCAACCAGAACCCGTCCCTGCCGGTCACCGTGCCGGTGGCCAGCAGCCCCCGCACCGCGACCCCGGCCTCGACCGCCACCACCGCGACGCCGGCGCGGACGCCGAGCCCCAGCCCGACCTAGACCCTAGGCCGCGCCCAGCAGGTCGAACCCGTTCTCGGGGACGATCTGGGCGACCTGCATCGAGAAGCGGGCCACCGGCCAGTCGGCCGCCTCCACGGTCATGTCGATGCGGTCGGCGAGCCGGAGGTGCGCCACCCGTGCGCAGTCGCTGAGGAAGGGGAAGACCACCGGGCGGACCA
Organism: Candidatus Dormiibacterota bacterium; assembly: GCA_036565325.1. Classification (GTDB taxonomy): domain Bacteria; phylum Chloroflexota; class Dormibacteria; order Dormibacterales; family Dormibacteraceae; genus CF-28. The sequence goes on from DATCNF010000431.1 coordinate 3,273, forward strand.
GGTTCATCACGTAGTCGAGCGAGGCCTGGGCGACCTGCTCGGGCGGCCGGGACTCCAGGCTCCGGTCCTGGAAGGCCAGGATCACCACCTCTTCGGCGAGCTGGACGGGGTCGGTCCACGCATAGGGGCCGTCGGTGACCTCGTGCAGCATCCGCAAGCGGCCGTGCAGGCGCCGCAGCGGCTGGGCGGGACCCTCGATCCAGAGCGGGACGTCGCGCAGGGGCGAGAAGCGGCCCTGCTCCGGGTAGCGCGCCGAAAACCCCAGGTCCTCGATGCCCTCGAAGGGGCCGGGCACCTTGATCGTCAGCTCATAGAGCGGGTGGGGGGGACGCATTCGGGAACTCCGTCTCTCCCTCTATTAACGCACGGGGCAGAATTCCTGTCCAAATGCTTTTGGAGACGCTCCGCGTCCTCGACCTGACCCGCCTTCTGCCGGGCCCCTTCTGCTCGATGCTGCTGGCCGACATGGGCTGCGACGTGGTCAAGGTCGAGGAGCCCGGCCGCGGCGACTACATGCGCTACTACCCGCCCCTGAGGAACGGCCAGAGCGTGGCCTTCAACGCCATCAACCGCAACAAGCGGAGCCTGACCCTCAACCTCAAGAGCGATGCCGGCCGCGACCTCTTCAAACGCCTGGCGGCGCGCGCCGACGTGGTGATCGAGGGCAACCGGCCGGGAGTGATGGAGAGGTTGGGCGTGGGCTGGGAAGAGCTGCGCCACGCCAACCCCAAGCTGGTGATGTGCTCGATCACCGGCTTCGGCCAGGACGGGCCCTGGGCGCAGCGGGCCGGCCACGACCTCAACTACATGGCGATCGCCGGCGCCCTCGGGCTCAACGCCGCGCCCGGGGGGCCGCCCCACCCCCTGGGGGTCCAGGTGGCGGACATCGGAGCCGGCGCCCAGGGTGCGGCCACCGCGATCCTGGGCGCCCTGCTGGAGGTGTCCCTGGGCGCCGAGGGGCGCCACCTCGACGTCTCCATGACCGACGGCGCGCTCTCCTGGCTGGCGGTGGCGCTGGCGCAGGTCCGGGAGGAGGGCGAGGTCCCGGCCCGGGCGGAGCTGCGGCTGACCGGCCGCTACGCCTGCTACCGGGTGTACGAGACGCGCGACGGCCGCTTCTACAGCGTGGGGGCGCTGGAGCCGAAGTTCTGGGAGGAGCTCTGCGCCGTCTTCGAGCGCCCCGACCTGGTCGAGCGCCAGTACATGGAGGGCGACGAGCAGGTCGCGCTGCAGCGCGAGGTGGCGGCCATCTTCGCGACCCGCACGCGCGACGAGTGGCAGGCGCTGCTGGGCGCTCGGGACGTCTGCTGCGAGCCGGTCCTGGAGCTGGACGAGGTGCGCGAGCATCCCCAGGTCCTGGCCCGCGGCCTGGTCAACGAGGAGTCGAGCGGGCTCGAGGTCGCGCCCGCCGTACCGGCCGGCCCCGACTGGCGGCGCCGCGCCCCGCCCGGCCTGGGCGAGCACACGGCAGAGATCCTGGCCGAGGTCGGCGTGGACGATGCGCGGCTGGAGGAGCTGCGCACCGCCGGCGCCGTGTGATCACCCTACCCGCCGCCCTCCCCGCGAGCGGGGAGGGGACCGTTTGGATGTCGCGAAACGCGTGATTTTTCACATCACCACCGAGCTCGCCTGGGAGACCGCGCGCCGGGCGGGCGTCTACACCGGCGACAGCCTGGAGTCGGAAGGCTTCATCCACTGCAGCACCGCGGACCAGTGGGAGCAGGTCCGGAAGGAATGGTTCCCCGGCCGCCACGACCTCGTGCTCCTGGAGATAGATCCCCAGCTGCTCCACGCCGAGGTCCGCTGGGAAGGCGGGTTCCCGCACCTGTACGGTCCGCTGGAGGCGGCGGCCGTGGTCTCAGCCCGGCGGCTGTGACGACTCGGCCACCCTGCGCAGCTCGGCGATGACCGCCTGGCCGGCGTGGAAGGCGGCCGCCAGCGGGTGTGGCCCGCGGCCCAGGAGCTCGGTGGCGACCCGCGCCGCGTAGCGGCCGCCGGGGGTGAGGGCGCGCAGGTCGGTCATCCCGGACGGCGGCTTCTCGCCGCTGGGGTCCGGGCTCATCAGGGGCAGCGCCTGCTCGAGGGTCAGGAGGAAACGGCGGCCGGCATCGCGCACGGCCAGGTGGGCATGGCCGCCGATCACGCCGCCGCCGCTGCTCAGGTAGAGGCTGGCGGTGCCGTCGTGGAGCGCGAAGAGCGTGGCCAGGCCGCTGCCCAGGTTCCAGTCCATCAGTCCGCCGTAAACGCGCCCGCCGGCGGCCGCGGGCACGCGGCTGGCGAGCGCCTGGTCGCGGAGACCGTCGAAGGGGTTGCTCAGAGCTGGCGCCACAGCTCCCGGACCTGCCGCTCAGTGGCCGGCAGGCCGTCCGAGTTGTCGATCACGTTGTCCGCCAGCCGGCGCTTCTCCTCGATCGGCATCTGGGCCGCGATCCGGGCGCGCGCCTGCTCCTCGGTCAGGCCCCGGTCGACCAGCCGGCGCACGGCCACCTCGTCGGGGGCGTAGACCAGGATCACCCGCTCGAACTGGTCCTGGCGCTGGTTCTCGAAGAGCAGCGGGATGTCGTGGACCACGATCCGGGCGCCCTGCGCGATCGCCTCGGCGGTGCGCTGGGCGGCCCAGGCGCCGACCAGCGGGTGCGTGATCGCGTTGAGCCGCGCCCGGCGCTCAGGGTCCCGGAAGACGATCTCGGCCAGGGCGGCGCGGTCCAGCCTCCCGTCGGAAGCGAGCACGCCGGCGCCGAACTCCTCGACCACCGCCCGCAGCCCGGGCGTTCCCGGCTCCACCACCGCGCGGGCGCCCTCGTCGGCATCCACCACCGCGGCGCCGAGGTCCCGGAGCAGGGCGCTGACCGTGCTCTTGCCGGTCCCGATCCCGCCCGTCAGCCCGATCAGCGTCACTTCCGGCACCGCTTACGATGGTGAACCAATGGCCGAAGAGGTGGACTTCAGCCGCGAGCGGCCCGGCGACGCGATCGTGGTCGGCGCCGGCCCGGCCGGTTCCGCGGCCGCGATCACGATGGCCAAGGCCGGGCTGCAGGTGATGCTCATCGAGCGCGGTCAGAAGCCGGGGTCGAAGAACGTGATGGGCGGCATCCTGTACAACCACTACCTGGAGGAGATCCTGGGGCCGGAGTGGAAGCAGGCGCCCCTGGAGCGGCCGATCATCCGCGAGGACCGCTGGATCATGACCCAGGAAGCCTCCATCAGCATCGGCTACAACAACCTCCGCAACCGGGAGCACCCGCACTCCTACTCCGTGCTCCGGGCCCGGTTCGACCCCTGGTTCGCGTCCCAGGCCGAGGCGGCGGGGGGCTTCCTGCTGCCGGAGACCGCGGTCACCGACCTGGTGGTCGAGAACGGCCGCGTGGTCGGCGTCTCGACCGGCCGCGAGGGCGACGTCTTCGCCAAGGTCGTGATCGTCTGCGAGGGCGTGGGGCTGGGCGCCGGCCTGCTCGAGAAGGCCGGCTTCAAGCGCAAGGCGCGGGCCAACGAGATGGCGATGGCGGTCAAAGAGATCATCGCCATGGACCCGGCCAAGATCGAGGACCGCTTCAACTGCGCCCCCGGCGAGGGCGCCTCCATCGAGTGCTACGGCTGGTCGACGCGCAACCTCAGCGGCTTCATGTTCATCTACACCAACAAGGAGACCCTCTCGGTGGGCGGCGGGGCGCTGCTCAGCGAGATGTCGGACACCCGGCTCAGCCGCGAGGAGCTGGCGCGGCGGACGCCCAACGCCCTCATGGAGCACTTCAAGAACCTGGAGCCGATCAAGCCGCTGCTCCAGGGCGGCGAGACCGTGGAGTACCTGGCGCACATGATCCCGGAGGGCGGCTACAAGGGCATTCCCAAGGTCTACGGCCCGGGCTACCTGGTCTGCGGCGACAGCGCCATGCTCTCCAACCCCGTCCACCGCGAGGGCAGCAACCTGGCCATGACCAGCGGGCGCCTGGCCGGGGAGACGGTTGTGCGCTGCAAGGAGAAGGACAGCTTCGAAGAGGCCGACCTGCGCGAGTACCGGCTGCGTCTCGACAGCAGCTGGATCATGGCCGACATGAAGAAGTACGACAGGGCGGTGCCGCTGCTCGAGCACAACCCGCAGATGCTGTCCGAGTACCCGGGCCTGGCCGACCGCGCGCTGGACGAGTTCTTCCGTGTCGACGGGGTGTCCAAGTTCGACAAGCAGAAGAAGATCGTGCGCATGCTTCGGAGGGAAGGAGGCCTGCGCTTCCTGATCGACAACATGAAGGCGGCCAGGGCGCTCCGCATACCGTTCTGACTAGCGCCCGATGTTGACGCGGATGGTGTGGTAGCCGCTGGCGCCGTCCGGGTAGCTCGGCCGGCTGTCCGCGGTCTGCACCTGGCCGGCGAGGTCGGTGGCCCGCACCTGCACCGTGTACTGGCTTTCGGTGGCGCCGGTCCAGGCATGGCTCCAGAGGGTCCAGGCCAGGGCTGAGAGCGGCGGCTTGATCTCGGCGTCGGCCCAGGTCCGGCCGCCATCGGTGCTGACCTCGACCCGCGCGATGCCGCGAGCGCCTGCGAAGGCCACCCCGGCGACCGTCACCGGCGCGCGCAGGATGGCGCCGTCCGCGGGCACGTCGATCCGGGACATGGTCTTGACGACGGCGTCCCGGTTCCAACCCTGGTTCTCCCAGTAGCCGTTGACGACGGCCGGCACCGCCTCGATGCTGTCCAGCCACTTGGGTCCCTTCATGCCGTAGTGGCCGGGGATCAGGATCCGCGCCGGGAACCCGTGCGCCTGCGGCAGCGGGGCGCCATCGAGGTCGTAGGCGACCATCACGTCGGGTCCGCCGGTGACCAGCGAGAGCGGGATGCTCTCCTCGTAGCCGTCGCGGGCCCGGAAGAGGACCGCCTGCGCCGAGGCGCGGATCCCGGCCTTGACCAGGAGGTCCTTCAGGGGCACGCCCGTGAACTGGCCGGTGCTGATCTGGGGCCCCCCGATGTTGTTGGACACGCATTCGAGGGTGATGTAGTCGGTCTGGGCGGGCAGCGCGCGCAGGTCCTGGTAGGAGAGGCGCAGGGGGCTGTCCACCAGCCCCTGGACGAGCAGCGACCAGCCCTGGGTAGCAACCGCCGGGTCGCTGAAATTCTTGGAGACGACATAGAAGTTGCCCACCGGGGTGAGCTCCGGCGAAGGCCCGCTGAGGCCGGCCTCGGGGGCGCCGGCCACCGTCCGGTACCAGCCGGGGAGCAGTCGGATGCCGAGGATCACCACTCCGATGCCGGCCAGGGCCAGCGGGAGCCGGCGCCGTCCCACGTCGACGGCACTTGGCGCCGGCGCCGCGACCGCCTCCAGCAACACCCCGTAGATCAGGAAGAGCACCGCCCAGACCAGCGGCGTCGCCGGTCCCTCGTTGAGCCCGAGCAGGCCGTCGCCGGCCAGCGGCAGCACGACCAGGCAGAGCACCACCCAGCCCACGCCGGCCGCTACCAGCGCCAGGTGGGGGATGTGCCGGCGCGCGTTCATCGCGGCATAGGCGGCGCCGAGCACGGCCAGGGCGACGACGATCCCCACCACCAGCCCGGCTTCCTCGAGGACCTTGCCGAGGTGCTGGAGGCGGTCGATGAGGAAGCCGAAGACCGGCCCCGGCATCACCGCCAGCACGGGCTGTGAGAGCACGTCGGGCAGGGGCCGGATGCCGGTCAGCAGGGCCGCCACGTACATGGCCGCCAGCGTGGCCGTGCCCGCGATCGCCCCTGCCCGCGCTCCCCTGCGCATCGTCAGAAGGTAAACCGAACCCCCGACGAGGCCGCTGAAAGACATTTACATGGCCATCGGCGATTTGCTCCACGGCGCTCCCACCATTCCGCCCGTGGATCAGGTCATCCTCCGGGTCCTGGCCGCGGAGGTCCAGCGACGCCGCTGCCCCGGGTGCAACAAACCGCTGCGCCAGGCGGACATCTCCGCGCACTTCTCCGGCGTAGACAAGGTCCAGCTCCACTTCCGCTGCCGGTTCTGCGTTTTCGAGGGGGGCGGCGAGATCGAGCTCACGCCGGAGATCTACGAGGAGGCCGCACGCAACGCGCCCAGCGAGGTCGCCGAGGATGGCGTCGCCGAGCCGATCAGCGCGGACGAGATGCTCCAGGTGCACGAGCTGCTGGCGGGCTGGACGGGCGGCGTTGGCGACCTGCTGGCGCCGCGGCCGGAGCGCCAGCCCAAGTAGAGCCGTCCGGCGGCCGATGCTTTAATGCGAAGCGTTGGCCGGCCCCATCACCCCTGACGACCTCTACCTCTTCGCCTGGGTCGACCACGTCCGGCTGGACCCGGCCGCTCGGCGCCTGGCCTTCCACCTGGTCCGCCCCGACGCCGAGGCTCGCGACAACCGCTCCCGAGTCCACGCCGCGCCGCTCGATGCCAGGGCGGGCCCGATCGAGCTGACCGCCGGCAAGAAGGACCGCGCGGCGGAGTGGTCGCCCGACGGCAGCCGGGTCGCCTTTGTCAGCAAGCGCGGCCCGCGCGACCAGGTCTTCGTGCTGCCGGCCGGGGGTGGCGACGCCACCCAGCTGACCAGCCTCAAGGAAGGCGCCGGCGCGCCCCTGTGGTCTCCCGACGGGACCCGGATCGCCTTCCTGGGCAGCGTGACCGCCGACCGGGATGCCGTGGTCGACGATCCCCGCCCGCCCGAGGTCGAGGACCAGGCCCGGCGTCCCCCCGTGGTCCGCATCGCGCGGCGCCTGGACTACAAGCACGACGGGGCCGGCTACGCGGACGGGCGGCGCAAGCACCTCTTCGCGGTCCCGGTCGAGGGCGCCGGCGAGCCCGAGCAGCTGACCGCCGGCGAGTGGGACGTGACCGGCTTCGACTGGTCGCCGGACGGCTCCCGCTGGGCCGTGACCGGGAACGCCGAGCCCGATGCCGACGTCGGCACCGAGAACCACGTCTACGTGGTCGACAGTGCCGGCGCTCGCCGGAACCTCACCTCCGGCCTCAACGCGTCGACCCCAACCTGGTCGCCGCGGGGCGACCTGATCGCCTTCCTGTCGCCGAGCGAGCCGGACGGCGGGCGCCACGAGCGGATCTGGGTGGTGGCGCCCGACGGCGACGTCGCGCCCCGCTGCCTGACGTTGGGGTTCGACCAGAACGTGGGCGGCACCGCGATCTCCGACATGCGCGGGGGCCACGGGACCCGGCTGGTGTGGAGCGAAGCCGGCGATCGCATCTACTTCCAGGCCGCGACCCCGGGCGCGTCCCAGCTCTACTCGATCGACCTCGCCGGCGAGGTCCGGACCGAGGTGGCGGGCGAATTCCGGGCGGTCTTCGACTTCGACGTCCGCCAGGGGGCGATCGCTTTCATCGCGGGCACGCCGTGGTCCCCGGCCGACCTCTACGTCTGGCGCGACGGGAACGAGACCCGGCTCTCGGACTTCAATCCCTGGCTGGCGGAGCGCGACCTGGCGATCCCTCAGAGCCACTCCTTCTCGAATCCCGACGGCCTGCCCATCGAGGGCTGGCTCCTGAAGCCCCGGGGCTTCGTCGAAGGCCGCCGGTACCCGCTCGTGATGGAGGTCCACGGCGGGCCGCACGCGCAGTACGGATGGGCCTTCTTCCACGAGTTCCAGGTCCTGGCCGGCCTCGGTTTCCTCGTCTTCTACCTCAACCCCAGGGGGTCCGACGGGCGCGACGAGGCGTTCAAGCGGGCCGTGGTGCGGGACTGGGGCGGAGCCGACTATCAGGACCTGATGGGTGCGCTGGACCAGCTGATCGAGAGCACGGACTTCGTCGACAGCGAGCGGATGGGCATCGGCGGCGGGTCCTACGGGGGCTACATGACCAACTGGGCGATCGGGCAGACCGGCCGCTTCAAGGCGGCGGTGGCGATGCGCTCGATCTGCAACCTGGTCTCCGACTACGCCCAGCACGACATCGCGCCCTGGGCGCGCACCGAGCTGGGGCCGCCGCCCTTTCCCGACCTCGATGAGCTCTGGCGCCGCTCACCGATCCGCTATGTGAACGGGGTGACCACGCCGCTCCTGCTCACGCACGGGGAGATGGACCTGCGCTGTCCGATCTCGCAGGCCGAGGAGATGTTCGGGGCGCTCCGACTGCTCGGCAAGGAGGTGGAGCTGGTCCGCTTCCCGGGCGAGTCGCACGACCTCTCTCGCAGCGGCCGTCCCGACCGCCGCGTGGAACGCCTGGCGCGGATAGCGGCCTGGTTCGCCAAGTACCTGTTGAACGGGTCAGGGGTGGCCGCCGAACAGAGAGAGCTGGAAACGGCGGGGACGGACTAGGAGACTTCTCGCTACGGCGCGGCCGCGGGCCGCGCGGCTGAGGCGAGTCCAGGCGAGCCCAGCCCGCCGCGCGAGGCGCGGCGTGGGGGTCGCAGGGGGCACAGCCC
>DATCNF010000432.1:0-4307 GCA_036565325.1 Candidatus Dormiibacterota bacterium
CCCCTGAGTTTTGCCATGCAGGGCGTTGGCTCCGCCAATGCCGGCATCACCGGCAGCGCCGAGGTCGTGCGCGGCAGCGGCAACTTCCAGCTCACGGTCCGCCTCCGCGGCCTGCCGCCGAGCAGCAACCACATCGCCCACATCCACGTCGGCAGCTGCGCGGCCAACGGCGCCATCGACGTGCCGCTGCAGCCGCTGGTGGCGGACGGGGCGGGCAGCGCCACCTCGATCACGACCGTCAACAAGGACTATCTGATCCCGCCCGCGGGCTGGTACGCCAACGTGCACCAGGGGCCCGACCTCCAGGGCGACAACGCCAAGCCCATGGCGTGTGGGGACCTCAAGGCGGCCTGAGGCACCGGCATGGAGCAGGGTTCTGGGCAATCTGGCGACGTCGTCGAGTTCCCGGCCGCCAACCTGCCGGCGGCGGAGATCGCCCTCGATGAGCTGGACCTGGTGTTCGCCTTCATCTTCGCCCGGGTCGGCAACCGCCCCGACGCCGAGGACCTGACCCAGCAGGTCGCCATGAAGGCGATCCCCAGGCTGCGCGCGGAGGCGGCCGCCGCCTCCATTCGGGCCTACCTCTTCGCCACCGCCCGCTCGGTCCTGGCCGGCTTCTGGGCCCGCAAGTTCGGCCTCCCGGAAGAGGAGCTGCACGAGGACATGGCGCCGCCCGCGACGGCTGCGCCGCGCTCGGAGCCGGGCCCGGCGAGCGAGCGCGTGACGCGGATCCTGGACGCGCTGCCGGCGAATTACCGCCGCGTGCTCGAGCTCCGTTTCCTGCGCGGGTATTCACTCAAGGAAGTGGCCGCCGAGACCGGCAGCACGGTCGGCGGCATCAAGGTGATGCAACTGCGCGCGCTGCGCGCGGCGGCCAAGGTGGATCCGGATGCCTGAAGACAACGAGCAGAAGCGAAGCCGGCGGGTCGAGCAGATCACGCGCGACCTGCTGGCGGGCAAGCGCCCCCGGATCGGTCCAGCGGACGCGGCCGACCGCGACGCGATCATGACGGTGGCCGCCCTGGCCGGGGCGCGCGAGCCCTACCCGCGGATGTCGTCGGCCTTCCGGCGCCGGCTGGCGGCGACGCTGGCTCCGCCGCGCGAGCCCGGTTTGCTGTCGCGGCGCTCGGCGCTGGTCGCGGGCCTGGCGGCGGCGGTGGGCGCGGTGACCGGAGCCGGGGTCTCGCGGCTGCTGGAGCCGGCGCCGGCGGCGGTTCGTCTCGGGTCGGCGACCAGGTTCCCGGCGCTCAGGTGGTACGACGCGGGGCCGCTCTCGGCTTTCCGCGAGGGCGTGCCGGTGCGCTTCCAGGCCGGGTCCGTGGGCTCCTACCTGGTCCGCCGCGACGACGCCGTGGTCGGGCTCTCGTCCGTCTGCACACACCTGCCCTGCGAGCTCAACTGGGTGGCCGGCGCGCACCAGTTCAACTGCCCCTGCCACAACGTCGCCTACGACACCGACGGGTTCCAGATCACCAGCCCGGAGGCGTATCCCCTGCCGCCGCTGCCCCAGCTGGAGGTGCGGCTGACCGCGACCGGCCGGGTCGAGGTGGGTGCCACGTGAGCATCAGCAGCTCCCACAAGGCGCGCCTGGCCGCCCTCGACCGCTGCCTGCAGCTGCTGGAAGACGCGCTGGCCGCGGGCCGGGTGCGCGTCGACGCCCGGCTCGGCGCCGAGCTGCGCGACCTGCTGGCGCACGCCGGGCTGATCCCGGACCACCGGGTCGAGGGGCGGCGCACCGACCGCGTGCTGGACGACATCTTCGAGCTCCAGGCGCAGCTCCTGGGGGTTGACGAGGAAGCCTCCGCGGCCCAGGTCTGAGGGGGCCGCGGGTCGCCGTCCGGTATCCTTACCGGCGCCCATGACCACCTCTTTCAATTCCTCGCGCTCATATCTATTGACCTCGGAATCGGTGACCGAGGGCCATCCCGACAAGGTCTGCGACCAGGTCTCCGATGCTGTCCTGGATGGCATGCTGGCGCAGGACCGCAACGCCCGCGTGGCCTGCGAGACCGCGATCACCAAGGAGCTGTGCGTGGTCATCGGCGAGGTGACCACCTCGGCCGAGATGGACATCTCGAGGACCATCCGGGACACCATCCGAGGCATCGGATATGACAGCCCGGAGCTGGGCTTCGACCCCGACCACGCGCTGATCCAGGTCTATCTCAAGGAGCAGTCGCCCGACATCGCCGCCGGCGTCGACCACTCCCTCGAGGAGCGCGCCGGCATCGACTCCAGCCTCCCGGACGATCCCTTCGAGCTCCAGGGCGCCGGCGACCAGGGCATGATGATCGGCTTCGCCTGCCGGGAGACGCCGGAGCTGATGCCGCTCACGATCTCGCTCGCGCACCGCTTGACGCGCCAGCTGGCCGAGGTCCGCAAGGACCACACGCTGCCCTGGCTGCGCCCGGACGGCAAGTCGCAGGTCACGGTGCAGTACGAGTTCGGGAAGCCGAAGCGGATCGAGGCGGTGGTCATCTCCACGCATCACCACCCCTCGGCGTCGAACCGTGAGATCGCCGAGGGCGTGCGCGCGCTGGTCATCGACCGGGTGCTGCCGCGCGAGTACGTGGATGCGCAGACCAAGGTTTATGTCAACCCCTCCGGGCGCTTCGAGCTGGGCGGCCCGGCGGCGGACGCCGGGTTGACGGGTCGCAAGATCATCGTGGACACCTACGGCGGGGTGGCGCGGCACGGCGGTGGCGCGTTCTCGGGCAAGGACCCTTCCAAGGTCGACCGCTCGGGCGCCTACGCGGCGCGCTGGGTGGCCAAGAACCTGGTCGCGGCCGGCGTCGCCGAGCGCTGCGAGGTCCAGGTCTCCTACGCCATCGGGCGCGCCCAGCCGACCTCGGTCGCGGTGGAGACCTTCGGCACCGGGAAGCTGCCCGAGGAGAAGCTGCTGGACCTCGTGAAGCGGCACTTCGACCTCCGGCCCGGGGCGATCATCCAGAACCTCGACCTGCGGCGTCCGATCTACCGCCCGACCGCCGCCTACGGGCACTTCGGTCGCGACGACCTGGACGTGCCCTGGGAGCGCACCGACCTCGCCGAGGCGCTGCGCGCCGACGCGCCGGCCGTGGCTTCGCGGAGCTAGTGTCCTGCTCCGGGGGTTCGCCGAGTAAGTCGTGGCAGGCATCCGAAGGATGCCGGTCCGGGGCCCGAGGCCAAGGAAGGGGTGGCACTAGGAGGAGCGCACGTGTAGTGCGTGACGACGAAGGGCCGGGCCCCGTGACGCGGGCATCGGGTTCCGGAGCCGCGACTTGCCGCCGAACTCTCGGAGCGGGACACTAGACACCGGGCTTTTGGCCGCGTCCGGGCTGCGCGTCTTCGACTCGCTGTCCCGGCGCTCAGTGCCGGTGCCGCTGTCGGCGGGCCCCCTGGGCCCGGAGCTGAAGCTGTACGTGTGCGGGGTGACGCCCTACGACTCCGGGCACCTCGGGCACGCCTTTACGTTCTGCGCCTTCGACGTGCTCGCGCGCTGGGTCGAGGCCGGGGGCGCGCGGGTCGTGTATGTGCAGAACGTGACCGACGTCGACGACCCGCTGTTCGAACGGGCGCGCCGCGACGGTGTGCGCTGGGACGAGCTGGCGGCGCGCGAGGTGGAGGGGTTCGTGGCGGACATGGACGCCCTGGGCTGGCGGCGTCCGGACGTGATGCCGCGGGTGTCGGGCGAGATTTCCGGGATCCTCGACGCGGTGCGCGCGCTGGATGCGCGCGGTTACGCGTACCAGAGTGACGCGGTGTACTTCGAGGTGGCGCGCTTTCCTTCCTACGGTGCTTTGTCGCATCGCTCGCGGCGCTCCATGGTGCGCAAGCTGCGCGACGAGGGGTTGCTGGGCAGCGTGGGACCGGGCGGCAAGCGGGATGCCCTGGACTTTCCGTTGTGGCGCTCGTCCGCCACGGATGAGCCCGCCTGGCCTTCGGAGTTCGGGCCCGGCCGCCCCGGCTGGCACATCGAATGCTCGGCGATGGCGATGCGCTACCTGGGCCCGGTCGTGGACGTGCACGGCGGGGGCCGCGACCTGGCCTTCTCGCACCACGAGTCGGAGCGTGCGCAATCGCAGTGCTTAACAGGCAGGGATGTTTTCGCGCGGGCCTGGATGCACACTGGGATGGTCCGGTACGAGGGCCGGAAGATGAGCAAGTCGCTCGGCAACCTGGTGCACGTGAGCCAGGCGCTGCAGCGAGCGCCCGCGGCCGCGGTGCGCCTCTATCTGGCCTCGCATCGTTATGGGCGCGACTGGGATTTCAGCTGGTCGGGGCTGACGCGAGCCGCCCGGCTGGTTGAACATGCGCGCGCTCTTTTG
>DATCNF010000433.1:0-2620 GCA_036565325.1 Candidatus Dormiibacterota bacterium
CCCCCCGCCAGCAGCAGCCGGATGACCCGACCGCGGTGGCCGCGATACGGCTCCAGCAGCTCCAGCATGCGTTCATCGGTGCCCCGCTCCTCCCCGGCCAGCGCGAAGGCGACCATGTGCGGGTGGTGGTAGTCGCCGACCGCCACCGCGTCCGGGTCGCCGAGCGCGACCCCCACCACCTCGGCCGCCGTCCAGGGGCCGATCCCCGGCAGCGCCCGAAGGCGGCTGGTGGCCGCCGCCGGCTCCATGGCGGCGCATTCCTCGATCCGGCGCGCGTAGGAGGCGGCCCGGCGCAGGATCTCGGCGCGCCGGCGCTCGAGGCCGAAGCGGTGGAACGCCTCGTAGGGTGTGCGCGTGATGGCATCTGGGGTGGGCGGCACCCACAGGCCGCGGAGGGGGCCCGGGGCCGGCTCGCCCAGGGCGCGGATCAGCCGGCCATAGGAGGTCCGGGCCTCGGCGCCGGGCACCTTCTGCTCGATGACCGAGCCGGTCAGCGCCTCCAGCACCGCCCAGCTCCGGGTCAGGCGGAGGCCCGGCAAGCGGCGGCTCAGCTCCGCCAGCAGCGGGTGCCGGGGCACGAACCCGGAGGCATCGTCCTCCTCGCCGAGCAGGGCCGGCGCCCGCTCCGACAGCCAGCCGGCCCCCGGGCCCCAGGCCTCAACCAGCGCCTCGCGGCCGCGCACCTGGATGCGTTGGGTGGCCGGGCCTTCCGGGGTGCGCGTGGCTCGCCAGGCCTCGCGCTCCCCAATGCGAACGCAGGGGTCGTGGCCGGTCCGGCGCAGGGGGCCGAGAGTGGCGCCGAGGTCGAGCGCCCCGGTGAGGGCGACGACGCGCACGGAGTCCGGCACGGCGTCACCATATAGCGCCGTGGCGCGCGGCCTCCGTTCCCTCCTCCTGGCCAGCGCCGCCTTGCTGGCGACCGGCCTGGCCGCGCTGCCCAGCGCCGCCCTCGCCGACAGCTGGGCCATCAACAGCTTCGACGCCCGGATCTCAGTCCGGGCCGACGGGTCGATGACGGTCACCGAGGACATCGAGGTCAACTTCGGGACCCCCCACCACGGCATCTTCCGCGACATCCCGGTGGTCTACGACTACAACCAGACCAGCAACCGGGTCCTCCAGATCACAGTGCGCTCCATCACCGACGCGTCCGACCGGCCCTGGCAGTACACGACCGCGCGCAACGGGGCCAACGAGGAGATCAAGATCGGCGATCCCAACCAGACCCTCGCCGGCAGGCAGAGCTACCGGCTGACCTACAACGTCCTCGGCGCCTTCAACGGCTTCCCGGACCACGACGAGCTGTACTGGAACGTCACCGGCAACCAGTGGGCGGTGCCGATCGCGGCCGCCACCGCCACGGTCAGCACGCCCCCCAGCTCGCTTCAGCGCCAGACCTGCTACCAGGGGCCCAACGGCTCCACGGACCCCTGCACCGCGGAGGCGGCCGCCGACACCGTCAGCTTCGCAGCGACCCGTCCGCTGAACCCGGGCGAGGGCCTGACCGTCGTGGTCGCCCTCAACAAGGGCGCCATCCCGAATCCCGTGCCCATACTCGAGCGCAAGCCCCGGACCCTCGCCGAGTTCTTCGAGCTCAAGCCCGTGACGATCGTGGGGGCTTTGCTCCTGCTCGGCATCGGCATCGGGCTGCTGAGCTGGTACTGGTGGCTGCATGGGCGCGATCGCGAATACACGACCGCCTACTACACACAGCACGATCTGAACGCGCCGGACGAGCTGACGCCGCTCTTCCAGCACCGGCCGGTGGTGGTCGAGTTCGAGCCGCCGGACCAGCTGCGGCCGGGTCAGTTGGGCCTCATCCTCGATGAGAGCGCGGACACCAAGGACGTGACCGCGACCATCATCGACCTCGCCGCGCGCGGCTACCTGACGATCACAGAGGTCCCCGGCAGCGGCATCTTCGCGCGCGGCAACTACCAGCTCAAGAAGGTCCCGGGCGGCGATGCGACCAAGCTGTTCCAGTACGAGCGCACCATCTACAACGGCCTCTTCAAGAAGGGCGACGACCTCTTCCTGAGCGCCATCCGGGGCACCTTCAAGCCCACCCTCGACCAGGCCGAGGGCCAGCTCTACACCGACGCCCTGGCCCGCAAGTGGTTCACCCACAACCCCCAGTGGACGCGCCTCGCCTGGATCGTCACCGGCATCGTCACGATCGTCGTGGGCGGCGTGCTCACGTTCCTGCTCGGGGCCGTGCTGGGCGCCGGCCTGATCGGGGTCGCGATCCTGATCGTGGGCATCCTGGTCACCCTTAGCTACCGCTCGATGCCGCAGAAGACGGCAGCCGGCCACGACGTCCTGATGCGCACGCTCGGCTTCCGCATGTACATGACCACCGCCGAGAAGTACCAGCAGCAGTTCGCCGAGCGCGAGAAGATCTTCACCGCCTACCTCCCCTACGCGATCGTCTTCGGCTGCGTCGACCGCTGGGCCCACGCCTTCCAGGACATCGACGTCGCGGCCGCCACCAGCGGTTGGTACTTGGGCGCCGCGGGCTTCAACGCGATCGCCTTCTCCAACAACCTGCAGACCTTCAACTCCACGGTCGCCAGCTCGATCAGCTACACGCCGGCCTCGTCGGGATCGTCCGGCTTCAGTG
>DATCNF010000434.1:0-13485 GCA_036565325.1 Candidatus Dormiibacterota bacterium
GGCGTGGGCGGCGGACGGCCTGCAGCTCGCGGCGGCAGCCGACGTGCGGGCCGCGCTCCGGCGGGCTGCGCGCGGCCCACGGCGCCGCAACTCGGCGTGGGTACCCCGAGGCTGGCTCAGCTGGTACCACTACGGCCCCTGGATCTCGGCGGGAGAGGTCCTCGAGAACTCCACGGTGCTGAGCCACGGCCACCTGCGCAGCCTGGGCTACCGGGTGATCCTGGTCGACGACGGCTGGCAGCAGGCCTACGGGGACTGGTCGCCGAACAGCAAGTTCCCGGGCGGTATGTCGGCCCTGGCCACCGAGCTGGCCGCCCGGGACCAGTGGCTCGGGGTCTGGACGGCACCCTTCCTGGTCAGCGCCGGCTCCGACCTGGCCACGCAGGCGCCGCCGGAATGGTTCGTGCTGGATCCCACCAGCGGCGCGCGCGCCGTCGACCCGGTGCACGTGGTCTTCGGGCCGATGTACGTTCTCGACGCCCGCCACCCCGGTGTGCGCAAGCACCTCACGAGCACGTTCGCCCGCCTGAGAGCGGAAGGCGTCGATTACTTCAAGATCGATTTCCTCTACGCCGGCGCGTACGCAGGCACAGCCGCGCTGAGGGCCGGCCTGCAGGCCATCCGGCGCGGCGCCGGCGATGGCTACCTGCTGGCCTCCGGTGCGCCGCTGCTCTCGGTGGTCGGCCTCTGCGAGGCTTGCCGGACCACCAGGGACACCGCCAGCCCGATCTTTGACTTCGAGCTGGGATCGCCCAAGCCGACCCTGATCGGCGACGAAGTCATCGAGGTGGGTCGCAACCAGGCCGCGCGTCATTTCCTGGACAGCTGGTTCCACCTCGACGCCGACGTAGCGCTGGTCGGCGGCAACCTCAGCCCGGAACAGGGACGCACCCTGGTCACCGTGGCCGCGCTCAGCGGCGGCCCCTTCTTCGCCAGCGACCACCTCGCCGCACTGGAGCCGGAGCGGCTGGCCCTGCTCGTCAACCCGCGCGTCCTGGACCTGGTCGGCGACCGCCCCGCGGCGCCGGATTGGGAGCCGACCGAGAGGGACCGCGCCAGCGCCATCTGGCGCCGCGACGGCGTGGTCGGGGTCTTCAACTGGGACTGGGAGGAGCGCGAGGTGGTGGTCCCCGTGAACGGGCGGCGGCGGGCGCGGGACCTCTGGCAGGACCGCGACCTGGGCCTGGTCGAGGGCGAGCTCCGGCTCCAGGTGCCAGCCGCTGGAGCGAGATTGGTGGCGCTGGCGGAGGCGTAGGCTTTAGCCGTGCCCCGGGTAGTCCACTACCGCGTCCACGGGCTGCCCGCGGACCGGCTGGAGCGGGTGCACGAGCAGGTCGCCGCGCTGGCCGCCGCGCGGGAATGGCGAGGCGACGCGCCCTGGCTGGCGAGTGACCGCTCCACTGCGCTCTTCGAGATGGAGTTCCTGCGCCATCAGCGCGAGGCGGACGGCGACAGCCTCGCCGCGGCCGGCTTCATAAAGCTCGCCGGCGACGAGCTGGACGCGTTGATCATGACTCTCTTCGTGCGCGACGTGAGCGCCGAGTACGGGGTGCGCACCATCCTGCGCGACGAGGACAACCCGATCGCCAAGCTGCGCTACCTGGAGTTCCGGCACGGGCGCCTGCCGTCCGGCAACTCGCTCGAGGAGATGTTCGCGCGCCGGCCCGTGATCAAGAAGGTGATGGGCCAGGCGATCATGTTCTATCCGCCCTCCCACCGCCTGAACACGACCACCCCGGCCGGCCCCGAGGAGTGGGGCTACGGGCTGCACGGCCTGCGCGCGTTCGCCCCCACGCTGCTGGAGGCGGAGCGCGAGGCCTTGAAGATCCTGCGCGGCTGGCGAAGGCTTGGCCACCGCTAGCGCCACCCTTCGCGACGGCACGCTGCCGTCGGCGGATGGGACCCGTCTCTTCTGGCGAGCCTGGGAGGTCGAGGCGCCGAAGGCGACGTTCGCGGTGGTGCACGGGCTGGGCGAGCATTCGGGGCGTTACGAGCGCTTCGCGACCGCCATGGCCGGGCGCGGCTTCTCGACCTTCGCGGTCGACCTGCGGGGCATGGGCAAGAGCGAGGGGGCGCGTGGCTACGTGCAGAGCTGGTCCGACTGGGTGCAGGATGCGGCTGCCCTGGTCGCGATGGTCCGGGACCGGCCGCGTGCCGGTGAGGTGATCCCGCTCGGCCACTCGTTCGGTGGCGTGGTGGTGCTCAGCGCGGTCGTGCGGGAGGCGCTGACCGCCCCGCGTTTCGTGGTCTCCAACCCGGCTCTGCGGCCCAAGGTCAAGGTGCCGGGCTGGAAGCTGGCCGTCGGCCGCCTGACCTCGAGCCTGCTGCCCAAGCTGACGCTCAGCAACGAGGTCGACCCGGCTCTGGTCTCACGAGACCCGGCCGTGGTCGAGGCCTACAAGGTCGACCCGCTGGTCCACGCCAAGATCAGCACCAGGCTCTTCACCGAGTGGACCGCGGCCTGTTCAGAGGTGTACCGACGAGCGGTCGAGATCCACACGCCCTGCCTGGTCATCCTCAGCCAGGAGGACCGGCTGATCGATCCCGAGGGGAGCCGCCGCTTCGTGCAGCTGGCCGCCGGCGCGCCGGCCACCCTTAGGGAATACGCCGGGCGCTACCACGAGCCCTTCAACGACCTCGACGCCGACCAGGTCTTCGACGACCTTGCGGCCTGGGCGGCGCAGGCCCCCGCCCGCGCCGACCGGCCGGCCACCTCTTAACAACCGCCGTTCCGCCCCCAGCCCGCGCCCGAATACGCTGCGCGGCACACCCCCTGGGTGGGGGGTTTGGGGGTGGGGTGAGAGGCCGCTGACGTGAGATTGGTGGTGCAGCGGGTGGCGGGGGCGTCGGTGTCGTGGACGGACGAGGGAGGGGAGCAGCGGCGCACGATCGGGCGCGGGCTGGCCATCCTGGTGGGGGCGGGCGAGCGGAGCGACGAGGCCGCGGCCACCCGACTGGCAGCCAAGATCGCCTCCCTGCGCATCTTCCCGGACGCCGACGGCCGCTTCAACCTCAGCCTCACCGAGGTAGGCGGAGAGGCCCTGGTGGTGAGCCAGTTCACCCTCTACGCCGACCTCTCGCGCGGCCGCCGCCCCGGCTTCACGGCCGCCGGCGACCCCGCCCGCGCCCGCGCCCTGTGCGACCACTTCGCGGCCGCGTTGAGCGCGCAGGGCGTCCCCACCCAGACCGGCAGCTTCGGCGCCCACATGCTGGTGGAGATCGCCAACCAGGGCCCGGTCACCCTGGTCCTCTCCAGCGACGACTGGCCCACCCGCGTCTAACCCCGATACTGGAGACCATGGCCGCGACCCAGACCGACCGCCGGGAGGACACCGCCACCTTCCTCGAGACCCACCGCAAGGAGATCGAGCGCGCCGCCCAAAACATCGCCCCCTACACGCGGCGCACGCCCACCCTGACCACCGACCTCGCCGAAAACCTCCTGCTCAAGCCGGAGTGCTTCCAGGTCACCGGCTCCTTCAAGGCCCGGGGCGCCTTCAACGCCATCCTCAACCTCAAGCGCCGCGACCCCAGCGTCAAGGGCGTGATCGCGGTCAGCTCTGGCAACCACGCCCAGGCCCTGGCGCTGGCCGCGAGGACAGCCCAGATCCCGGCGCTGATCCTGATCCCCCACGATGCCAACCCACAAAAGATCGCCGCCACCCGTGCCTACGGAGCCGAGGTGATCACCGAGAACGTCACTTTCGCCAACCGGGAGCAGCGCCTGCGGGAGACCATGGCCGAGCGCGGCTACACGCTGGTCCACCCCTTCGACGACTGGGACATCATCCACGGCGCCGGCACCGCCGCCCTCGAATTGCTCACCGGCAGCCAGCCGGCCGTGATCGCCACCCCCTGCGGCGGTGGCGGTCTGCTCAGCGGCACCGCGCTGGCGGCCAAGTCCACGAATCGCGACATCAAGGTCTTCGGCGTCGAGCCGGAGACCGCCGACGACGCCGCCCGCACCTACGCGACGGGCACCCTCCAGACCCTCCCAACCTCCCCCCAGACCATCGCCGACGGCGTGCGCACAACCGCCATCGGCAAGAAGAACTTCGAGGTGATGGTGGAGCGGAGGCTGGTCGACGGCATCGTCACGGTCACCGAGGACGAGATCAAGGAGGCGGTCAGAGCCGCCTGGACTCGGACCAAGCTGGCCCTGGAGCCGACCGGCGTCCTCCCGCTGGCCGCCTACCTGGCCGGTAAGCTCCCCGCCCCCCAACCCGCAAACGGCAGCACCGCCCTCATCCTCAGCGGCGGCAACGCCAACCTGGCTGTGATCGCGCAGATCCTGGCGTCGACCCCGTGATCTCGGTCAAGGACGTCATGAACCGGCAGGTGATCTTCTTCCAGGAGGACACCGGGATCGACGAGATCGCCCAGACGCTGACCGCCAAGAAGATCACCGGCGCCCCCGTCCTGGGCGCTCACGGCGAGGTGGTCGGCATCGTCAGCGAGCTCGACGTCTTCAGCCGCCGCGGCGAGACTGCGAAGGACATCATGAGCCCCAACGTGATCTCGATCACCGAGGACACCACCATCGTGGAGGCGGCGGCCCTCTTTGCGGGCGAGCGCATCCGGCGGCTGCCGGTGCTCAGCAAGGGCAAGATGGTCGGCCTCCTCAGCCGCTCCGACGTCCTCGACTTCTTCACCCATAGCCACTGGACCTGCCGCCGCTGCGGCCACGGCCAGCGGGGGCTCCAGGCGCCCGAGTCGTGCCGCCACTGCAGCGGGACCGACTTCGTGCTGGAGCGGACTCAGCCCGGCACGTAAACTCCCCGCACCATGGGCGATCCCCAGCTGAGCCTGAAGGCCGGGAGCTTCACCGAGTCCGTGATCCGGGAGATGACGCGCCTCAACCTCGCGCTGAACGGACCGGAGAAGGCGATCAACTTCGCGCAGGGCTTTCCCGACTTCCCGCCCAGCCCCGAGATCGTCCGGGCGGCGCACCAGGCCCTCGACGACGGCTATCACCAGTACGCGACCACCTGGGGCGCCCCGCAGCTGCGAAAAGCGATCGCCGCCAAGCAAAGTAAAACGTTTGACATGGAGGTGGATCCCGACCGCCACGTCACGGTGACCTGCGGCGCGACCGAGTCGATGATGGCCGCCATGCTGGCCGCCGTCGACCCCGGCGACGAGGTCGTGATCTTCGAGCCCTTCTATGAGAACTACGGTCCCGACTGCATCCTCAGCGGCGCCATCCCCAAATACGTCGCGCTGCATCCGCCGGACTGGCGATTCGACCCCGAGGAGCTGAAGGGCGCCTGCTCCAAGAAGACGCGCGCGATCGTCGTCAACACGCCCCACAACCCGACCGGCAAGGTCTTCAGCGAGGACGAGCTGCTGCTGATCTCGGGCCTCTGCCGAGAGCACGACGCGATCGCGATCACCGACGAGATCTACGAGCACCTGGTCTACGAGGGCCGGCACCTCAGCATGGCCACCCTGCCCGGGATGGCCGAGCGCACCATCACCATCAGCGGCGCCAGCAAGACCTACTCGGTGACCGGCTGGCGCATCGGCTGGCTGATCGCGCCCCCCCACCTGACCGCGGGGATCCGCAAGGTCCACGACTTCCTCACCGTGGGCGCCGCGCACCCGCTCCAGATCGCGGTGGCCAACGCGCTTGAGTTCCCGCCCAGCTTCTACGACGCCCTGCTCGAGGAGTACCGCGAGCGTCGGGACGCCATGGTGGCCGGCCTCCGCGAGGTCGGCTTCGACCCCGTCGAGCCCAAGGGCGCCTACTACGTGATGGCCGGCATCGAGGACCTGGGTTGGGACGATGACGTGGCCTTCTCCAAGCACCTGATCGAGACCGTCGCGGTCGCCACCGTGCCCGGCTCCAGCTTCTTCCACGACCCCGCCCTCGGCCGCCACCACCTTCGCTTCAGCTTCCCCAAGCGGATGGAGACGATCGCCCGCGGCCTCGAGGCCCTGCGCCAGCTGCAGCCCGCGACCTCCTCTTAACAACCGGCGTTCCCCTGGCGGCAGCCGGCCACCGACGATCTGGGCATGCGCCGCCCACTCGCCTGGCTGATCGCCCTCGAAGTCCTGGTCGTGGCCGCCCTGGCCGCCGCCACCTACCACGTCGTAGCCACCCGCTGGAACGGCCCGGCGGCCGCCGGCGCGGTTGCCGCCGCTCCCCTGCAACCTGCCCGGAAGGCGACGCCGAAAGCCACCTCCAGGCCGCCCACCCCCACCCGGGCGCCGGCCACCACGCCCACGCCTGCACCCGCGCCGAGGCCCACCGGCCCGCCGCCGGGCCTCACCTTCGACCCCGCCTTCTGGGCCGGCCAGCTGCAGCGCGTCAACCACGACCAGCGCGCGCTCGAGCACCTGCAGTGGCAGGTGACCAGCGCGGTCACCGGCTGGGTGCGGTCGTACGTCAAGCAGGTGCTGCTGCCCGCGGTCCAGGAGGCGGAGAAGAAGTAGCACAGCCAGCCCTCTAAGCTTCGACGACGCCGATGCAAAGCGCCCCGACCTTCAAGGACGTCCTGGCCGCGCGCGCGCGCATCCGGCCGTACCTGGCGCCCACGGCGCTGCGGCACTACCCGGCGCTTGACCGCCTCACCGGCGCCGAGACCTGGGTCAAGCACGAGAACCACCTTCCCACCGGAGCCTTCAAGGTCAGGGGTGGGGTCAACCTGGTCTCCCAGCTCGACGACGCGACCAGGTCACGGGGCCTGGTGGCCGCCTCCACCGGCAACCACGGCCAGTCGGTCGCCTACGCGGCGCGGCTCTTCAAGACCACCGCCGTCATCTGCGCGCCCCGCAACGCCAACCCGGTCAAGGTCACCGGCATGGAGGACCTGGGCGCCGAGGTGGTGCTCACGGGCAGCGACTTCGACGAGGCGCGGGAGCACTGCGAGGAGCTGGCGCGGACGCACGGCTACCGCTACATCCACTCCGGCAACGAGCCCGACCTGATCGCCGGCGTGGGCACCCACACCCTGGAGGTGCTCGAGGAGCAGCCCGACATCGACGTCGTGATCGTCCCCATCGGCGGCGGCAGCGGCGCCGCCGGGGCCTGCATCGCTGCCAAGGCCATCAACCCCCGGATCCAGGTGGTCGGCGTCCAGAGCGCCCAGGCCCCGGCGGCCCACGACGCCTGGCAGCAGAAGCAGATGGTCGAGCGCGCTAACGCGACCATCGCCGAGGGGCTCGCCACCCGGACCACCTTTCAGTTGCCGCAGCAGATCCTCTGGGAGCTGCTCGACGACTTCCTGCTGGTCGAGGACGAGCAGCTGAAAGCGGCCACCCGGCTGATGATCGAGGCCACCCGCACCCTGGTCGAGGCCGCCGGCGCCTCCCCGCTGGCCGCCGCTCGCGACCCCCGGCTCCAGCCCCGGCTGAAGGGCAAGAAGGTGGCCCTGATCTGCAGCGGCGGCAATATCAGCCCCACCCAACTGGGTGAGCTGTTCGGGTGAACCACGCCGCAAAATTCGCGATTTTGTGGTTGGCTTTGGGCACCGCCTGCGCCAGCCCAACCCCGCCCTCACAACTGCACCAGCCGGACGACGCCTTCGCGGCCCTGCTCGCCAGCTCGACCGACCTCGGCCCGGCCGACCCCGCGCGCCAGGTCCAGGTCGTCCTCACCCTGCAGGACCCTGCAGCCGGCGCCCGCGCCGCGCGCCTGAAGGCGACCTACACCCCCGGCTCGCCCGACTTTGGCCAGCCGATGACCCCGGCCGAGTACGACCGCACCTTCGGCCCCGACCGTGCGCAAGTCGACACCCTCAGCGCCGAGCTGCGGAACCACAACCTCAGCTCCGACTGGGGCCCCGGCGACACCTTCCTCGCGGTCAGCGGCGCGGTCGCCCTGATCGATCAGCTCTTCGCCACTGCCGTCCATGACTACCGCGCCAAAAGCGGGCGCCGTTTCTACGCCAGCGCCAGCGATCCGCGCATCCCGGCAAGCCTCCAGCCGCAGGTAACGGGCGCCGCCCACCTCACCGACTACGGGCTGCCCGCCACCCGGAACGTGCCCCCCGGCGGTCTCAAGCCCGCCGACCTGGCCGTCGCCTACGACTACAAGCCGCTCCGGGACCAGGGCCTCGACGGCAGCGGCGAGCAGGTGGTCTTCATGGAGATCGACGGCTTCGACCAGGCCGACCTGGACACCTTCAACGCCAAATTCGATCTGCCCAAGACCACGCCCACCATCCAGCGCGGCCCCAGCAACCTGCCGCCGCAGGGCGAGACGATCATGGACCTGGAGGTCGTCCACGCCATCGCCCCCGGCGCCGGGCTGACGCTCTACAGCACGAAGCCGACCAGCGGCGGCACCTGGCTCAACTTCGAGAGCCAGATGGTCGACTCCAACCCCGGCGCCGTGATCAGCATCAGCCTCGGCGGTTGCGAGCCCGCCTACGGCCGCTCCTTCGCGAGCGCCGAGAAGGCGATCTTCGACAAGGCGGCCCAGCTCGGCGAGTCGGTTTTCGTCGCCACCGGCGACTCCGGCGGCTACACCTGCCTGACCAGCGATTTCGGGGCCCTGCCGGGCGACAAGTACGTGGGCGCATCCGCCCCCGCGGTCTACCCGGGCGTGACCGCGGTCGGTGGTACGCGCCTCAGCCTGCGCGCTGACAACACCTACCTGGCCGAGCAGGTCTGGGAGGAGCCCGCCGTCACCGCCGGCGGCGGCGGCGCGGTCAGTGTCTACTTCCCCCGGCCGGACTGGCAGGCTGGCCCCGGCGTCGACAACCAGTACAACCCACAGCAGCGACGCTCGATCCCCGACGTGGCCGCCGACGCCGACCCGGCCAGCGGGGTCGCCATCTTCGGTGGCGGGGCCTGGGGCCAGGGCGGCGGCACCAGCCAGGCGGCGCCGCTCTGGGCGGCGATGGCAGTGCTCGTCAACCAGTACCTGAAGAAGCAGGGCCAGAAGCCGATCGGCTTTGCCAATCCCGCCCTCTACGCGCTGGCGGCGGGGAAGCCGCCCTTCCCGCCCTACCACGACGTCGTGACGGGTACCAACCTGGTCTTCCCGGCCACCCCCGGCTACGACCTCGCCAGCGGGCTGGGCACCCCCGACGCCTACAACCTGGCGCGCGACCTCGAGGCCTACCAGAAGAACGGAGGCCGGGTCTGAGCGCCGCCCTCCGCTACTGCGGCAGCTGCGGCGCCCCCAACCCGGCCAGCGCCGCCCACTGCGGGCAGTGCGGGGCCCCGCAGGCGCAGCCGGCCTTCCACTACGCGCAGCCGGCAGCGCCCAAGGCCGGCAAGCTGGTCTGGGGCCTGGCGGGCACCGGGGTCGCCCTCTTCGCGCTCTGCCTGGTCCTCCTCGGCGTTCTGCTCCGGACCGGCGGCTCGGGCGGCAACGCCGCCTGCCCGACCAGCTGCGCCCCGCCCCCCAAGTCGCCCCCGCTGTCGGCGCCCCACACTTACACCAGCCAGTCGCTGGGCTGGTCGGTCGACTACTACGACCCCGAGCAGGCGCTGGCCGGGGCCTTCAGCGTCACCCACCAGGACGCCGACTCCATCACCTGGACCCTGATCGGCAAGAGGTGGCCCGGCAACTGGCCGATCAGCTTCCAGGGCGAGAAGGCCGGCGGCCGAAGCGCCCAGCAGATCGCGGCCGACCTCCAGGCCGCCAAGTTCCCCAACGCCCAGCCCGTGTACGCCATCCCCGGCGCCGAGCTCGGCTACACGAACGGTTTCGGCGAGGTCTACGACATCAACTTCAGCCAGGCCACGGGCACCTCGCAGCGAGCTCGGCTGGTGCTGATGGTGGCGGTCCAGGGCGACCTCGCGGTGGAGCTGGTCGCCGTAGGCGCCTACGTGCCCAACGTCCCCTCCACGTTCCCGCACCCCAACCCGGCGGCGACCAACATCGTGCTCTTCTTCAGCCCCCTGGCCAACAGCGTCAGGTGGCCGGGAGAAGCGCCCTTTTAGGCCTGGCCGGTCACCAGCGAGCACTGGTTGGCCAGCTGCGCCGCCGAGGCGCCGGCCGGCCGCGGGATGGTGTGCGACGCCGGCGGCGCCGAGCCGGCCTCCACCCAGCCCGCCAGCGCGTCGAGGGCCGAGCGCACGCAGGGCAGCATCGGCCGCAGCAGGTTGTTGCCGTAGGCGTCGACGCCGTAGTGGTCGTCGAACTGGGGATCCACGTGGTTGCCGCCCCGCACCGTGTAGTAGCGGAAGATCCCGGACCGGCCGCGCGCCGCGACCATCTGCGCGTAGAGATCGGAGTCGTCCTTGATCGGCAGCAGGGAGTCCTGGTCGCCGTGCAGCGTGATCAGCGGATGCTGGATGTTGCCGGTGTTGGCCACCGCGTCGATCCGCGGCCCGACCACCGCCATCCGGGCAGCCACGTTGTACGCGGCGTCCGGGTCCGACGGTGGCACGGTCTCGGCGGCCGGGGACACGCAGGGGCCGCCGGCGCCGGAGCACGTGTAGGCCGTGTACTCGGGATCCATCTCCAGCCGGTACACCTTCTGCGTCAGGCCCCAGTAGATCGCCCAGTGGTAGTCCCACAGAGGCTGCGACTCGGGGTTGAACCCGACCGCGGCCATCGCCTGCACGGCGGCCGGCGCCCCGGCCACGTTCCCCGGCCATTGCGCGAGCGAGGTGGGCAGGTAGGAGAACAGGTTCTCGGCGCGGGTGAAGAGCGTGCCCTCCCAGTCGATGCCGCCGTCATAAAGGCGGTGCGGCCCGGTGTCCGTCTCCAGCGCCCGCCGCACCTGGTAGCCGCCGTTGGAGATGCCGGCCGCATAGGAGCGCGTGACACCGGACAGCCCGTAGGACCGCGCCACGACACCCAGCAGCGAGCGCGCGGCGGCGGTCGCCTGCCGCATGCGCAGCGCCCACTCCTTGATCGCCGCACCCGGGCACCAGGGCGTGCCGCAGGAGCCCACCTCGTCGGCGCCGTCGCGATAGAAGTTGGCCCCCATGTTGCCCTTGTCCTGGGACACGTACGCCCAGCCCTTCTCCAGCGCGTAGTCGGAGAGCACGAAGTCGGAGGCGTACTGGTCGCGGATCCCGGGGGTCCCCGCCGACATCAGGTGCCCGTTCCAGGCATCCGGGATCCGGAGCACGAAGGCGGCGTCATGGTGGCAGTCCTGAACGCAGTCGCCCGCGCCCGGCGCCGGCGTGCAGCCCGGCATCCAGGGCTGCCCGTTCTTGTTGACCAGCACCGGCTCCACCTGGAAGGCGTTGCAGCCGTCCGCGAACCAGCCGTCGACCTGGAGGCCGGGCACGGCCGGGGTGGCGGGGTTGGTGTAGTGGGAGCTGAGCGTCCCGCTCCCGGGCGGCGGGAAGCCCATGCCGGTCAGCGAGCCTGGGTCGGTCCAGGGGTTGCCGGTGGTGGTCAGGTCGGCGACCTGGTGGCAGTCGATCCACTCCGCGCCCAGCGCCGACCGCCACGCCGAGAGGTCGGCCGGGCACCCGTGCGCCGCGGCCCCGGCGGCCGCGGGCGGCGCCCAACCGGCCACCAGCAGCACGCCCAGCAGCAGTCCCGCCCACCGTCTCACTCCGCTTCTTGTACGGAATACCTCCGGCCCAAAGTCAAGCCCGCGATCACAGCGGCGACCGCGCAGAGCACCGCGGCCAGCCTGAAGATCTCGTGGTACTCCGCCACCAGCGCCAGCGTGATGTTGTTCTCCAGGATCTTCAGACGGTCGTGGAGGGTCAGGTTCCCGCCCGGGGGTGGCGGCAGCAGCTGGTAGAAGCGGTGCAGCCCGAAGGCGGTCAGCGCCGAGAGGGCGGCCAGCATGCCGACCGTGCGCGCGGTCACCACCAGGCTGCTGACCAGGCCGTGCTCGCGGCGCCGGGTGGCGTCCAGGGCCGAGGCCGCCAGCGGCGCGATCACGACCCCGAAGCCGAACCCCATCACGGCCAGCTCCGCATACGAGCGGGCCCGCGGTTCATTGACCCCCCAACCGGCCAGGAGCAGGAACATCGACCCCGCCACCAGCAGCCCCGCCACCGCAGGTATTCGCGGGCCCAAGCGGCCCGCCAGCCAGCCCCCGGCCAGCGCCCCGGCCGGCACCCCGACCAGGAACGAGGTGAGCAGCAGCCCGGCCGCGTTCTGGTCGACGTTGAAGACCCCGCGGGCGAAGATGGGCACGTCGACCAGCGCCACCATCAGCGCGCCCCCGACCAGGAGGTTGGCCAGCACGGCGCCCCAAAACGGTGGGCTGGCCAGCAGCGCGCGCGGGATCAAAGGCTCCAGGCGCCGCACCTGGCGCCAGACGTACGCCGCCAGCAACACGGCGGCCGCGGCCGAAAGCGGCAGCCACCAGTAGTTGACAGCCCGAACCGACGGATCATCGGGATAGAGAGCCAGCACCAGGGCACCCAGGCCAAGCCCCAGGAGCGCGGCGGCAGGGAGGTCGGGTTTGGACTCCCCCTCCCCCCTGGGGAGGGTGGGGGTGGGGGACGTCCACCAGATCCCGACTCCTAGAAGGACGGCCAGCGGCAGATTCAGCCAGAAAGCGAACCGCCACCCGCCCAGCAGCGCCACCGCGGTGCCCCACACGGGCCCCACCACGCTGCCCGCCTCCTGCACCGCCGAGACCAGCCCCAGCACGACCCCTCGACGCCCGGGCGGATAGAGGTCGGCGGCCAGCGCCAGCGTGAGCGGCACCAGCGCCCCCCCGCCCAGGCCCTGGACCACGCGCCCGAAGACCAGCCAGTCCAGGGTGGGCGCCACCGCGGTCACCAGCGAGCCGAGCCCGAAGACGGCCAGCGACCCCAGGTAGACGGGCAGCCGCCCGCGCAGGTCGGAAGCCGCCCCCAGCAGCGGCATCGCCACCACGTACCCGGCCAGGAAGCCCGTGATGATGGGGCTCGCGGCCTCCAGGCGATCGACCGGGAGGTCGATGTCGGCCAGCATCCGCGGCAGCAGCGTCACCACCACGTAGGCGTCGAGCGCGGCCAGGAAGAGCCCGGCCGCGGCCAGGCCGAGCGAGAGCCTAGATGGCCGGCGCAGTGATCGTGACCGGTGCGTTGAAGTCGTGCAGGGTCACGTCGGCGGAGGCCGAGCTTGAACTCGCCACCAGCGGTCCGGACAGCTTGACCCGCCGCAGCAGATGGTCGGAGGCGCCGACCCAGAGCGTGGCGGCGATGTCGCCGCTGGGCGTCAACCCCCCGCCCAGCACCTGCGCCACCTGGTCCGCCGAGTAGGAGGTGGTGATCCGGTCGCAGTCCACGCCGCCCACTTTCTCCGAGCCCGAGGCCTGGGGCGACCTGCCGGCCGCCATCACGCCGGGCAAGCCCTTGGTGGGGTCGAAGAGGGCAGCCAGGTCGGGCAGGGCCGCCGCCTCGCTGGCCGAGATCTCCTGGTACTTGGAGAAGGGCGCCTTGAAGTACACGTGGCCATCTACCGTGATCACCTCCAGGTCGACCAGGAAGTCCTGCTGCTTGACCTTGATGATGGTGTCCGAGGCGGAGGGCAGCTTGATCTTGGAGGAGGCCGAGTCGAGCGTGAAGCGCTGGTAGACCAGCCCGCCGCCGAACTTGACGTCGGCGGCCACGGTCTTCACC
>DATCNF010000435.1:0-6384 GCA_036565325.1 Candidatus Dormiibacterota bacterium
GAGCTGGTGATCCGAATCGGTGAGGGTCCCACCGCGGCGGATCGTCACGAAACGAGGGTCGCGGTGTTTCGGGAGGATCACACCCAGCACCGTCCCGCTCGCAACTGCCCAACGCCTAACACGATATTCCCCGCACCTTCATTCTCGCCGACTAGGAATCGTTGGTCCCGGCGCGGCGGACGCGCAAGCCTCCTTCCTTACCGTGAGGTAGCGTTGGATCGCAAAGGAGGCGGCATTTGAGCGACTACGAGCAAAGGGGCACAGGGAGTGGCTTCGAGATGCTGCCCCCACCGCAGTAGCGAGATCGGGACGCCAGCCTCACCGCCACCCTGGTGGGCGTCGAATGGCACCTTTGATGGTAGATTATTGCCATGAAAGCAACCATTGACGGGGCTGGGCGCTTGGTGGTCCCGAAACCGTTGCGCGACCAGCTGGGCGTCAAGCCGGGTCAGGTTCTCGAACTCGAAGTACGAGACGGCCGGCTGGAGGCCGAGGTGGCCGCGGTCGAGATGCACCTCGAGCGTGGTCGGCACGGACCGGTCGCGGTGCCTACCGACGCACTCCCAACCCTCACCGCAGACCTCGTCAGGGAGACACTCGAACGCAGCCGTCGCTGACCGTCGTCGACACCAGCGTCGTGGTCGCGGCGTTCGCCACCTGGCATGCCCAACATGAGACTGCTGACGCTGCCGTCGGTGCCGGCGCCCGCCTCGTTGCGCACTGCGCGATCGAATCGTTCTCGGTCTTGACACGCCTACCGCCCCCCCACCGAGCCGCTCCAGGCTTGGTGCGGGATTTCCTGGATGCTCGTTTCCCCGAGCCACATCTCGCTTTGGATCCCGATGCCTATCGCGGTCTCATCCCTCGACTGGTCGAACTCGGCATCAGCGGTGGCGCGGCTTACGACGGCCTGGTTGCGGCCACCGCCGCTGCTGCTGACGCGACGCTGATCAGCTGCGACCAACGAGCGACGAGGACTTACGAGCGACTTGGGGCCGACTTCCGCCTCCTGGCCTGATCCCACACCGACGCTCGAATCCCTGTTCAAGGTCCAGCGCTCAGAGCCCGATCAGCGCGCGCCGCGGTAGGCGGCCCAGGGGTCGTAGTCGACCTCGAGCGGCTCTTGAGACGGGCGCAACTCGGCCGGAACGTGCGTCAGGTTGACCCGGATTCGGTACCAGGCCGAGCTGCGGCCGCGCATCGCGTCAACCAGGACGTCGGCCGGCTCCAGGTAGGGGACCACCTCTGGGTGGCGCGCCTTCCAGCGTTCGAGCCCCGCCCGCGCCTCTTTCTCCGTCCGGGCGCGGGCGATCTCCACCAGGGGCACGGTGGTCCGGCGGCGGCCGGTCGGGCCCGCGTCCTTGCCGGGCGCCGCGGGCGGCACGGCGCCCGACCGGTGGCGGGCGCGTGAGGGCTGGACCCGGGGCTCCTCGCCCGGCTGCCGCGGGTAGTTCGGAGGCCACGGCGCGTCCGGCAGCCCGGCCGCTTCGTGGGCCGCGGCAAGCTCCAACAGCGCCGCGAGTGACCCCACGGCAGCATCGATTCCGGCGGCGGGGTCGCCGACGGCGGCGAATCGGGCCGGCACCGTCGCCAGCGTGAAAGCCTCCGGCTCGCAGTCGGGAACCTCGTCCCAGCGGAGCGGCGTCGAGACGCGCGCGTCGGGCGTCGGCCGAACCGAATAGGCGGAGGCGATGGTGCGGTCCTTGGCGTTCTGGTTGTAATCGAGGAAGACGCCGTGGCGCTCTTCCTTCCACCACTTGGAAGTCGCGATCTCGGGCGCCCGCCGCACCTCGGGGTAGGTCCACCGCCGCTCGATCCGGCAGTAGATGTGCATGCCCCGCGAGCCCGACGTCTTCGGCCAGCCGGTCAGGCCCATGTCATCGAGCACGCCCTTCGCCACCAGCGCCACCTCGCGGACCTGCGACCACGGCACTCCTGGCATCGGGTCGAGATCGATCCGCAGCTCGTCGGGATGGTCGAGGTCGTCGGCGCGCACGGGGTGCGGGTTGAGGTCGATGCAGCCCAGGTTGACCACCCACGCCAGCTGGGCGGCGTCGCGGACGACGATCTCCTCGGCTGTTCGGCCCGAAGGAAAGCCGAGCACCGCCGTCTCGATCCAGGGCGGCCGGACCGCGGGCGCCCGCTTCTGGAAGAAGGCCTCGCCTTCGGCGCCCTGGACGAAGCGCTTGAGCGCCATCGGGCGGTTGAACACCGCCCGCAGGGCGCCGTCGGCGACGGCCAGGTAGTAGTCGACGAGGTCGCCCTTGCTGTACCCGGCGGTCGGAAAGAAGACCTTGTCCGGGTTGCTGATCTGGACCTCGCGGCCCGCTATCCGCACCGGCGACCCGCAGCGACTAGGGCGCCTGGGGCAGCTTGACCTGGCCCCGGCCAACCACCGGAGCTGAGGGGGGCGGCACCACCGGACCGATCTCGCCGTCGGGCGCCTCGTCGAGGTCGACGATGACCGGCGCGTGGTCGCTCGGCCCGCTGCCTTTGCGCGCCTGGCGGTCGACCCAGGCCGCCCGCACGCGCGCCGCCACCGCGTCGCTGGCCAGGACCAGGTCGATCCTCATCCCGAGGTCCTGGTGGAACATGCCGGCCCGGTAGTCCCAATAGGTGAAGACGCGCGAATCCGGCCAGCGCTCGCGGATCACGTCGTGCAGACCGTGCCCGACCAGCTCGGCCAGCACCGCCCGCTCCGGCGGCGTGACATGGGTCTGGCCGAGGTAAGCGTCGGGGTCGAAGACATCGGCGTCGGCGGGCGCGATGTTCATGTCCCCGCAGACGATCCGCGCCGCCGGGCCGGCCTGGAGCAGCCGGTCGAGGGCAGTCAGCCAGGCCAGCTTGTAGTGGTAGTGCTCGGAGTCGGGCACGCGACCGTTGGGCACGTAGACCGAGTGCACCCGGACCCGGCCGCAGGTGGCCGCGATGGCGCGCGCCTCCTGGCGCGGGAAGCCCGGTCCACCCGGAATCCCAACCCCGACGTCATCGAGGCCAACCCGGGACAGGATCGCCACCCCGTTCCACTGCGCCTCGCCGTGGTGGGCAATCGCGTATCCGCGTCCGCTCAAGGCGTTGCCCAACACGTCCATGAACGCGTCGTCGGTCAGCTTGGTCTCCTGGAGGCAGACCACGTCCGGTCGCCGCTCGTCGAGCCAGGGCAGCAGTCGGGGAATGCGCTGCTTGACGGAGTTGACGTTCCAGGTCGCGATGCGCACGGCCCTAAAGTACCCGCGCTCGCGGCTCAGACGGCCGTAGCCTGGGTTTACAGCGCGTTCCTGTCTATCGGGCCGTGTACCCGCCGTCCACGGGGATTGACGCGCCCGTCAGGTGCGCAGATTCATCCGAAGCCAGGTAGACGATCGCCTGCGCCACGTCCTCGGGCCGCGCCAGGCGGCCGAGCGGCACCGACTCCACCAGCCCCGCTTCGAACCGCGCCGGGTCGGGCTGCTCGCGGATCCAGGCGCGGACCAGCGGAGTGTCGGTGAGCCCCGGCGCCACCGCGTTCACACGCACGCCGAAGCTCGCCCACTCGATCGCGGCGACGCGGGTCAGGCTCAGCAGCGCGCCCTTCGCGGCCGCGTAGGCGCCCATCGAGGGCACGCCGACCGACGCGTTTCGGGACGTCACGTTGACGATGGAGCCGGCACCGCGCTCCCGCATCGCCCGCCCGCATTCGCGGAGCATCGCGAAAGCGCCGAAGAAGTTGACCGCGAAGACGCGCTCGAGGTCGGCGCCTTCCGTTTCCAGCACGTCGCGCACGAAATCGATGGCCGCATTGTTGACCAGTACGTCGAGATTCCCGAACGCTTCCACGGCCGCCTCCACGGCGGCGCGCGAGGTGCTCTCATCAGCCACGTCCGCGGCCAGGAAGCGAGCGCATCGGGCGCCCAGCTCATCGATCATCCGCTGGCCCGGTTGTGCGCGCCGCGCGACCAGCAGGACTTGAGCCCCCTCGGCGCAAAACGCCCGCGCCACCGCGGCGCCGATGCCCTCGGTTCCCCCGGTGACAATCGCGACCTTGCCCTCAAGCCTACCGCCGCGTGGCATCAAGGCGCGCTTTGGCGGGCGCGTGCGAGCAGGGCCAGGAATTCATACGCCACGTTGGCCGCCACCAGTGCCGTGTTCTGGGCCACGTCGTACTCGGGGATGACCTCCACGACGTCGAAGCCCACATACTCCAGGCCGGCAAGCCGCCGGATCAGTGACTGCACCTCCCAGGTCGTGAAGCCACCGATCTCCGGCGTCCCGGTGGCTGGCGCATAGGCCGGGTCCACAAAGTCGATATCGAAAGAGAAGAAGACCGGGCCGCCGGTAACCCGTTCACGGATCCGCTGTGCTACCGCGTTCATCCCGAGCTCGTGGACCTCGATCGCAGTGAGCACCTCGAAGCCGAGCTTGCGTGGGACTTCATAGTCGTGGCCGCTGTAGATCGGGCCCCGGAGGCCAACCTGGATCACGCGGCGCGCGTCCAGCAGGCCCTCCTTTGCAGCGTGGAAGAAAGGCGTCCCGTGTGTGTAGGGGCGGCCGAAATAAGCATCCGACGTGTCACTGTGCGAATCAAGCTGGATCAGGCCGACCGGCCCGTGCACGGCTGCGGCCGCGCGCAACTCGGGCAGCGCAATCGAGTGGTCACCGCCCAGTGCGATGGGGACGACGCCAGCCGCGTGCAGTGGCGCCAACCCCTTGACGATCTGTTCAGCGGACTCTTCGAAGTAGCCCGGGATGATCGAGAGGTCGCCGAAATCGACGACCGAGAGCAGATCGAAGATCGGCACACCCGAGCCGCCGTGGTACGGGCGCATCAGGACCGAGGCGCTTCGTATCGCTTCGGGACCGAAGCGTGCGCCCACCCGGAACGTGCCACCCGTGTCGAAAGGGATTCCCACGATGGCCACATCGACGTCTTGAAGCTCATCGACGACGTGGGGTACTCGCGCGTAAGTCCGGATGCCGCTGAAGCGCGGCGTCTGCATGGAGTCGGCCGGCCCATACTTAGGCTTCCGCTGCGTCACGGGCAGAAACCGATTGTAGGCGGCTGAATCCCCGCGACGCTCGTCGCCAGGGCCGACTGGCCATAGGACGGAGAACAGGGCCGAGCGCGACTTCCTCAAGAGGCGGGTCCCCGCCGGTTTGCCGCCGGTTGGACAACAATGCCACCGTGAGAGCCGCCGTTTGCACGGCGTACGGGCCGCCCGAGGTGCTCCAGATCAGGACTGTGCCCGACCCGCGTCCCCGGAACAAGGAAGTGTGCATCAGGCTTGTCGCGACCTCGGTCACAGCCAGCGACTGCATCGTGAGAGGCCTCAAGCTGCGCGGCATCTACCGGCTCTTCATGCGAGCGGCGTTCGGCATCAGGGCGCCGCGGAAGGGGATTATCGGCATGATCGCGGCCGGCGAGATCGAGTCGGTCGGCCGCGAGGTAACCTCCTTCAAGCCAGGCGACCAGGTTTTCGGAATGGACGGTTTCCGCGCCGGTACATACGCAGAGAAGGTGTGCTGGCCGAGCTCGGCGCTGGCTCTCCGACCTGCCAACCTCACCTACGAGGAATCCGCCGCCCTACCCTACGGCGGGCTGATCGCCTCGTTCTTCGTGCGTCGTCTGAAGGTTCGGAAGGGCCAGCGGGTGCTGGTGTATGGCGCTTCAGGGGCCATCGGGACTTCGGCGGTGCAGCTGATGAGGCATCTCGGTGCCGAGGTGACCGGCGTCTGCAGCACCGCGAACCTGGAGCTTGTGCGGTCGCTGGGTGCGACATCGGTGATCGACTACACGAAGAACGATTTCACGCAGAGCGGCAGGCGCTACGACGTCATCTTCGACGCCGTTGGCAAACGGAAGAGTGCGAAGGCAATGCTCAACGCCGGCGCGGCACTCGTGCCGGGCGGAGTGTCGATGTCCGTCGATGACGCGTTCCCGAGGACCAAGAAGTCAGACCTGTTGGCGCTGAAGGAACTCGCCGAGAGCGGCGCGTTTCGGCCGGTGATCGACCGTCGCTACACGCTGGATGAGATTGTGGATGCGCACCGTTACGTCGACCTGGGTCACAAGAAGGGCAACGTGGTCGTCACCATCTCGCCACGCTGATTGCGCGCCGATCGCGCGCGGCGGTCTCGCTCTCTGCGCCTGGGACATGAGGCGGCGAGACTTGGTTCCAGGGGACTGACCACCGGCGACTACGCCTGAGGTCGCCGCACCGGAACGCAGCTCGGCGGTGCCCCGACGATTGAGGAGGCCGGAACCGGGCTGGTGAGGCGCCGGTCGGGCGGCAATCTCAGGCTGAAGCGGGAGCCCTGGCCCTCCTCCGACCAGTCCAGCCTCAGGCTTCCGCCCTGCAGTTTGGCCAGCTGCCGGCTCAGGTAGAGACCGAGCCCGGTGCCGGGCGC
>DATCNF010000436.1:0-8412 GCA_036565325.1 Candidatus Dormiibacterota bacterium
GGGCGGCTCGTCCACCGGCAGCGAGCTGAGCACCCGCGTGCGGAGGCCGCCGTCGGGCTGCTCGACGCCGAGCGCCTCGTGAATCTTGCTTCGTACCAGCTCGTCCACTAGGTGGTGACCTCCACGGGCTCGAAGTGCGGCCGCAGCGCGGCCAGACCCCGGTTGATGCGGGACTTAACGGTGCCGACGGGCACCCCGGTGATGGCGGCCACCTCCTCGACCTGGAGGTCGAGGTAGTAGCGGAGCACGAGCGCCTCCCGGTGATCGGGACCAAGCTTGCGGAGGGCGGCGCGCAGGTCGGCTCCGCGGACGATGCCGTCCTCGAAACCAGGGCCGGCCAGGCGCGGCTCCGAGTCGAGCCGGATCACCGACCACCAGCGGCCGCGGACCGCGGTTCGGCACTGGTTGGCGACGATGGCCAGGAACCAGGGTCGCAGCTCGGTGCCCGGGCGCAGGTTGCCGAGCTTGCGCCAGGCGCGCACCGCGGCCTCCTGGACGGCATCCTCGGCCGACTCGCGGTCGTGGAGCATCCCGAAGGCGAGGCGGAAGGCCTGGTCGATCAGCGGGCCGATCAGCCCGTCGAAGGCGGTTCGATCGCCCGCCTTGGCCCTGGTGATGAGGTCTTCCCCTGCCATCGCCGTACCGCTATTACGCGGCCGGAAGCCCAAAACGTTCCTAGGTCTGCTGGACCTGCGAGATGCGTTCCAGGGCGGCGATGCGCTCCTGGATCGGCGGGTGGGTGTCCCACAGGTGGTTGAACCAGTGCTCGTGGTGCTCGAGGGGGTTGTCGATGTACATCGCCGCGGTGGCGTGGTTGTACTTCACCAGCGGCTGATCGTTGGCCGCCAGCTTGCGCAGTGCGCCCAGGAGGCCGGCCGGGTTGCGCGTCAGCTCCACGCCCGCGGCGTCTGCCAGCGACTCGCGCTCGCGCGACAGGGCAAGCTGCATCAGCGGCCCCACCACCCACGCGATCAGCGAAAAGACAACGCCCAGGGCGATTGCCACCAGTGCGAGCTGCGCGGAGTCCCGACCGCGCACGGTAAAGGCGCCGCGGAAAGCGAAACTGGCGATCAGGGCCGCCATCCCGACCAGCGTGCTGCAGATCAGGAGGAGGCGGACGTCGTAGTCGCGGACATGGCTCATCTCGTGCGCGATGACCCCCTCCAGCTCCTCGCGGTTCATCATCTGAAGCAGGCCGCTGGTGGCCGTGACCGCCGCGTGCTGAGGGTCGCGGCCGGTGGCGAAGGCGTTGGGCGAGGGATCGTCGATCACATAGACGGCGGGCTTCGGCAGGCCGGCGCCGATGGCGAGCGCTTCCACGATGTTGTGCAGCTGCGCGTACTGCTGCGGATCGGCCGGCTGCGCGCCCGACACCGCGAGCACGGTCCCGGAGCCGAAGTAGTACGTGAACAGGATCCCCAGCAGCGCGAAGAAGGTGAGGACGATCGCGCCCCCGATCGCGGAGCCCCAGCTGCGTCCGAAGAGCCCGCCGATCAGTAGCCCGGCCACCACCCACACCACCACGAAGGCGACGATCACGAGGGCGCTGACCCGCTTGTTGTGCGCTATCTGGTGATACATGGGCCCTCTAGGGGGAGACGGTCGGGTCCTTGAGCACCGAGGCACGGGCGGCCAGCACGGCCCAGCGCGCCCAGATCGAAGCCCAGACCAGGCCGTTGGCGAATGCCGGGTACTCCTCCGCGTAGTGCTTGTGGTGGAAGGTCCACATGGCCGAGTGGAACTCGTAGAGCATGCGCTTGGTCGCCTGCCGCGTGGACGCCCCTTTCAGGTGCACGGCGGTGGCGGTGGGCACGTAGTAGATCTTCCAGCCTCCCAGCCGCAGGCGGTAGCAGAGGTCCAGGTCCTCGCCGTACATGAAGTAGTCGGGATCGAAGAAGCCGACCCGGTCGATGGCCGCCCGCCGCAGCATCAGGCAGGCGCCGGTGCCGGCGTCGATCTCGTGGACCTCGCTGTCCGGCAGGAATCCCATGTTGTAGCGGTTGAAGCGCCGGCTCTTGGGAAAGGCCTTGCTGAGCCCCGCCAGCCTGTAGAAGGCGGTGGACGGGGTCGGGAAGCCCCGTCGCGCCGCGAGGTCGGGCATCCCTTCCGGGCGCAGGATTCGAGGGCCGACCGCGCCCACGTCAGGCCGGACCAGCAGGAAGTCCGCCAACTTGCCCACGCTGCCTTCGCTGACGGTGACGTCGGGGTTCAGGAGCAGGATGAACCGCCCCTCGCACTCCTGGAGGCCGATGTTGTTGGCCTTGCCGTAGCCGACGTTCCGGGACTGGCGGACCAGCTTGACGTCGGGGAAGCGCTCGGCCACCGCGTCGGCCGAGCCGTCCCGGCTGGCGTTGTCGACGACCACCGCCTCGACCGGGTCATCGGAGCTCGAGAAGAAGGCCTGCAGGGAGTCGAGGAGCAGGTCTTTGACGTTGTAGCTGACGATCAGCGCTGATACCAGCGGCTTGGCGGCCATGCGCTGATCAGGATAGGTCGTGATGGGCGGCCCCTAAGATTTGAGCCAGGTGACCGCCCCCGCCGAGCCCTCCACGCCCGACCGGGCGCCGGCCCCCCGCTACTCCCGGCTCCGCTCGCTGCGGGAGAACCGCCTGGTCCGCCAGAACCTCGTCCTCTTCGTTGGCGGATTGGTGGCCGGGTTCGGGGGCTTCGTCTACCACGCCATCGCCGGGCGCATCCTGGGCCCGGCCCTCTACGGCGAGGTTGCCTCGCTGGTCGCCCTCTACACGGTCGGCGGCGTGGTGAACCTGATCCTGATCCTGGTCCTGGCCCGCTACACCGCCACCCTCGAGGCCCGCGGCAACACCTCCGGCGTGCGCTACGTGGTGATTCGCAGCACCCAGGTGCTGGCGATTCCGGCGCTCGCCTTCATCGTGCTGGCAGCTCTGCTCTCGATCCCCGGCGCTGCCTTCCTGAACCTCCGCTCCCCGGTCCCGCTGCTCTGGCTGGGCGCGGCGATCGCGGTCTTCTGGTTCACCGCCATCCCGCGCGGGGTGCTCCAGGGGACCCAGCACTTCACCGCGCTCAGCCTCAACCTGTCACTGGAGCTGATCGCCCGCACCAGCCTGGTGTTCGTGCTGCTGAAGATCGGGCTCGCAGTCACCGGCGCCATCGCCGCCATGCTGGGCGGGGTCATCTTGGCCTACGCGATCGGCATGTACGGCCTGCGGGATGTGCTGCG
The DNA here is from genome assembly GCA_036565325.1 of Candidatus Dormiibacterota bacterium. GTDB lineage: Bacteria > Chloroflexota > Dormibacteria > Dormibacterales > Dormibacteraceae > CF-28. The sequence goes on from DATCNF010000436.1 coordinate 3,200, forward strand.
CGTGCACGGCACCAGGGTGCCGCTGCGCTCGATGGCCGGCTTCGCGCTCACGGCCACCGCCGGGACCCTGGGCGTGATCCTGCTCTTCAACCTCGACGTGGTCCTCGCCAAGCACTACCTGGGCGACCACGACGCGGGCATCTATGGCGGCCTGAACAAGATCGGGACCATCGTCTACTACCTGACGCTCTCGGTCAGCCAGGTCCTCTTCCCGCGCGTGGTCGAGGCCGTGCACCGCAACGCGCACCCGGGCCGCATCCTGCTGATGTCGGCCGGCATCATGTCCGCGCTCGGCGCCTGCGCTCTGGTCGTGTTCGGGCTGGTGCCGGGGCTGGTGGTCAACGTGCTCTTCACGTCGACCTTCCACGACGCGGCGCCCTACGTGTTCCGGATCGGCGTGATCGGGCTCGGGATCAGCCTCGTGAACCTGCTCGTGCAGTTCCTGATGGCCGTCCACGACCGCCTCTTCATCCCCATCCTGGCCGGCGGCGTGGTGCTCCTGGCCGTGCTGATCGTGGTCTTCCACCAGGGCGTGGGCGAGGTGGTGAACAGCGTGCTGACCACCGTCCTCCTGCTGCTGGTGACGCTGACCGCGCGCGTGCTGCTGCTGCTGCCCGCCCTGACGCCGGAGATGGTCGAGGAAGAAGCCCCCATCAAAGCTTGAGTCCCGCCACCCTCGCGGGCTGCGGGACTCAAAAAGGTGCTCGGCAACGACCTACTCTCCCAACGGGTCACCCCGCAAGTACCATCGGCGCTGGAGGGCTTAACTGCCGTGTTCGGAATGGGAACGGGTGTTTCCCCTCCGCCATTGCCACCGAACGCACGCAATTATAAGGAAGGTGGCGGTGGGTTCGGCCCGCGAGGGCTGATCTAGCGGGTGCGACGGCGCCGGGCGCGGAGGCTCTTCATCTTGCGAGCCTCGGCGGGGGGCACGTAGTGGGTGCGGCGGCGCATCTCCCGCACCAGCCCCTGCTCCTGGACCTTGCGGCGGAACTCGCGCAGCGCCTGCTCGAACTCCTCCGGGTCCTTGACGACGACCTTCAAACCGAGATCACTTCCTTGAGTGTGGATTTCGCGCTCCCGGGCGCGGATGCCAAGGATACGTGAAGGCCGGGAAAGGGGTCGGCTACGATCCCCAGGTGATCCACACCCGGCATGGCGACCTCACGCCGGAGCAGGTCGCCGAAGCCCTGCCCGGGACCGGCGAGGTCATGCGCTCGGTGGGCCACTGCCACGCCATGGCCTGGCACGCCGCCCAGGGCGGCAACTGGGACCTGGCGGCCTACTTCCTGCGCCGCGTCCGCTCACTGCTCCGCGGACTGGCGGTGACCCGGCCCAAGTACGCTGAGCAGATCGCCGACTTCGACCAGGGCCCCGTGGAGACCGCCTACCAGGCCCTGCTGGCGCGGGACCTGGCCGGCTTCGAAGCCGCCTACGGCCTGACTGTGGACCGCGCCAACGAGCTCCACGTGGACACCGGCCATCCCTACATCCGGTGGTCCGCGCCCGACCAGCCGCCGGACACCGCGCTCGACCTCTCGCTTCCGACTTGAGCGGCCCGGCGCTGGGCGCCTTCGCGCTGGCCGCTCTGCTGGCGCTCTGCACCTGGGTCGGCGTCCTCTTCGGCCGCCGGCCGCTGGAATACATCGGCAAGCCGGGGACCATGCTCGCCCTGGCCGCGGGTGCCTTGCTGCTCAAGCCGGCCGGCGAGCCGGCGCACTGGCTGATCGTCGGCGGCCTCCTGCTCGGCGGCCTCGGCGATGTCCTGCTGATGACCGCCGGCGAGGTGAGCCTCGGCGGCCTCTCGGCCTTTCTGGCCGGGCATCTCTTCTACATCCTGGCCTTCACCGCACAGCGCCAGAACGTGCCCGCCGTGATCGCCGCCGGCCTCGCCTGCGTGGCGGTGATCGCCGTTTACCAGCGGCCCCTGGTGGCCGGCTTGCGCGCGTCGGACCATGAGCACCTGGTGCGGCCAGTCCTCACCTACATGATCGTGATCGCCGCCATGACGGCCACCGCCTGCGGCACCCTCAACCCGCTGGCGGCGGCCGGCGCGCTCCTCTTCTTCGCCTCCGACGCGCTCTTCGCCTGGTACCGGTTCGTGGGCCCGCTGCGTTGGGGGCGGCCCGTCAACATCGTGCTCTACCAGGTCGGGCAGGGCCTGATCGCGCTATCGCTGAGCATGGCCTCAACGTAGAATCGCGCGTACCCGTCCTCATCTCTCAGGTTCTGGAGGTTTCGCAGAGTCCCATGGGCAAGAGCAAAGTCAAGAAAGCGCCGCAGAAGTCGCTCAAGGACAAGCGCGCGGATAAGCAGGCCAAGGCCGCCGACCGGGCGCCCAAGTCGGCCCTTTCCAAGACGGCGCGGTCGAGCGGCGCCGGGCGCTAGCTCCGTGCCGCGGCGGCGCTCGGCTTGCGGGCCGGGCGCCGCTTTCTTTTAGGGGCCGCCCTGGCGGCCCGGGCCGGCCTGGCCTTGCGGGCCAGGGCCAGCAGCTCCCGCTGCCCGGCTTCGATCCCCTTCACCAGCACGTCGATGTCGGTGGCGGTGTCGTAGTCGCCGGTCACGCCGTAATTGAGGATCCCGCAGTAGGAGAAGATCGCCAGCGTGATCCGGATGTTGCCGCCGATCGGCACGTAGGGATAGGCCTCCAGCATCCGGCGCCCGCAGGCGTAGAGAGGGATCTGCGGCCCGGGCACGTTGGTGGTCACGGTGTTGACGCTGCGCTGGGGCCAGAGCGTGCCCAGCCGGGCGCCCAGCGCCAGCAGCATCGGCGGCGCGAAGCCGCTCATCCGCGAGAGCGCATCGCCGGCCACGGCCTGGCTGGTCCGCTTCAGGCCCTGCATCTGCTCGCTGATCTGGTGCAGCCGGGCGACCGGGTCCTTCTCCTCGACCGGGAGCTCGGCGAAGAAGCCGGAGACGCGGTTGTTGTAGGTGCCCTTCTCGTGGGCGGCGCGCACCGACACCGGCACCAGCGTGCGCACGACGCGGCCCCGCAGGTCGATACCGCGCTCCAGCAGAAGGTCGCGAAAGCCGCGCGTGATGGAGGCCAGGACCACGTCGTTGACGGTCCCGCCGAAGGCCTGGCGCACCTCCTTGACGTCCTCCAATGAGCCCTTGGCCCAGCTCCAGCGACGGTGCGGCCCGATCCGGCCGTTGAGGCCCGGCACGCCCGGCCGCACCAGGCGCGCGGCCTGGCCGAAGGTGCCGCCCAGGATCTCCCACGCCTGGCTGAGGCTGGTGAGCGGAGTCCGGGCGACCGCGGGCAGGCCGCGCACGTGGGTCACCGGGTCCACCATGCTGCTGGTGAGCGCATCGGCGAGCAGCTGCACCGAGGTGGGCTCGGGCTGCGCCCGCCATTCGACCTCGACCGGCTCCGACGGCTCGGGCGTGATGTCGAGCAACACCGCCAGCAGGTCGGTGCCGGACACGCCGTCGACCATGGCGTGGTGGGTCTTGGCGATCAGCGCCCAGCGCCCATGGGCGAGGCCTTCAACCATCCACAGCTCCCACAGCGGGCGGGCACGGTCGAGGTGCTGGGCGAGCACCCGGCCCGCCAGGTTGCGCAGCTCGTCGTCGCCCCCCGGCGAGGGCACCCCCGTGGGCCGGATGTGGTAGAGGATCGTGAAGTCGGGGTCGTCCACCCACACCGGCCGCCCGAGCTGGAAGGGCACCTCGCGCACCTTCTGCCGGTAACGCGGGACCAGCGGCAGCTTGCCGGCCACCAGGCGCACCAGGTCGCCGTAGGCGGGCGGCGGTCCCTCGAACAGGACGACGCTCCCGATGTGCATCGGGTTGTTGTCGTCCTCGATGTGGATGAATGACGCGTCCAGCGGACTCATGCGGTCCATTGGGCGAGTCTAAGGGGCGCGGCCGAAAGGCCGGCTCAGAGATTTGGCGGATCGCCGTGACGCGGCGCTCGCCGGCGCCGAGGAGCGGAGGGAGCGCAGCGAGAGCTGCGTGACCGAGCACCACAGAAGCCGGCGACAGCAGCGGCGCGGCTAGCCGCCAAAGATTGAGCCCGGCTTTCGGCTGGGCCCCTTAGGTGCCCCGGCGCTCCTTGGGTAGGCGGCGCTCCCAGTAGGCGAGGCGCGAGCGCAGCGCGCGGCTGCGCCGGCGCAGGGAGGCTTCCAGCGCCCGGTTGTGGCGCCCGCTGACGCGGGCGATGCCCTGGCTCAGGTGCACCTCGATGGCCGCGAGCATGTCGCGATAGACGGCCACCCACTGGGGGGCGCGGCGGGGCCGGACGTGGGAATCAAAAGTGGTTTGCAAAGCTCTCTGCAAAAAACCATACCGACTAATCTGCTCGCGATGGGAGCGCCCGTTGCCTGTTCGCTCGACGCCGCGGACATGCGCGAGCGGTCCGCAGACTGGTCGCGCCTGCTGGACGGGCACCTGGTGTCTCGGGAGCCGATCCCAGGCGGCATCCGGATCCGCGTCCAGCCGGCCGCGGCCGGCGAGCTGGTGCGGCTGGTCGACCTGGAGCGCGAATGCTGCGCCTGGATCGACTTCCGGTTCCCGGATCCGGCGACCGTGGAGATGACCGGCGACGCCGATGGCGAGCAGGCGCTGGCCGTGATGTTCGTTCGCCGCTAAGCGCGACCGCGCCTCCGGAGCAAGTACACCCCCACCACCAGTGCGCCACCCGTCAGCACCAGCAAGGCCGCGATTGCCGGCGGCCACCAGCCCGGCTCGCCGGGATCCCCGCCGGGCCTCGGCGGGCGCGCATCCGCGGGCGCCTGCCGCGCGATCGCCTGGGTGTAGGGCTGGGTGGCGGTGCAGCTGTTGTCGTCGAAGGGCGGCGCGCTGTTGGCGGGCACGAAGATGTAGCGGGTCCCGGCCTGGTAGTGGCGATCGACATCGCTGGCGGTGAAGGGGCCGGAGACGGGTGACCCGTTGACCTGGACGTAGGTCAGGAGGTCGGGACCGCGCCAGACCGACTCCACTTTGACGCGGGCGCGGCGGTCGTTGTCACTGGTCGAGAGAACGGTCCCCACGAACACCACCGGCGCGGTCGCGAAGGGGTTGCCCGCCCCCGGCAGGGTGGCGCAGGAGGCGGCGGCGGGCACGGGCAGCAGGGCGAGCACGGCCCCGACCAGCAGCAGCGAGCGCATCAGTGGGCGGGGTGCGGCCCTCGATCAGGCGGGGACCAGTTCCCTCGCCGCGACCACCACTCCGGCAGGCGGCCTGGCGCCCGGGATCGCCGCGCGGACCAG
>DATCNF010000437.1:0-8836 GCA_036565325.1 Candidatus Dormiibacterota bacterium
GGCTACGAGGAGCTGCGCTCGCGCGGATGACGAGCGAGTCCCGCCACTACCTCGACGGCGCCGGCTACGACCGCTGGACGGCGCGCTGGTCGGAGCAGCTGGCGCGGGACCTGGTGCCCTGGCTGGGCGTGCGCCGGGACGCGCGCTGGCTCGACGTCGGCTGCGGCACCGGCGCACTGACCGACGCCATCATGGACCTGGCCTGGCCGGGGGCGGTGACCGGCATCGACCCTTCGGAGGGCTTCCTCGAGGTGGCGCGCAAGAAGGTACCCGGCGCGACCTTCGACGTCGGCGAAGCCGCGGCCCTCCCGTATCCCGACCAATCGCTCGATGCCGTGACCAGCTCGCTGGTCATCGCCTACCTCCCCGACCCGGCAGCAGCCGTCCGAGAGTTGGTCCGCGTGACCGTCTCCGGGGGCGTGGTCGGACTCCTGGTCTGGGATGCCGGGCTGGCCGTCGGCCACCACTACCACCAGGCGGCGAAGGCAGCCGGGGTGCCTGAGGTGGAGCGGGCCTTCCCCTCCTACGAGATGGAGAGCGAGGCCGGGTTGAGCCAGGCTCTGGCGGGCGCCGGCCTGCGCGACGTCCAGGTCCGGCGCCTGAGTGCGCGCGTGAGCTTCGAGGGCTTCGACGACTTCTGGAGCTCGATGCTGGCGCGGAAGGGTCGCGCCACCGAGCACCTGGAGTCGCTGCCGGCCGCCCAGCAGGCCACCGTGCGGGAGTCCCTGCGCAGCCTGGTCGAGCCCAAGCCGGGCGCCAAGGTCGTGGTCGAGGCGGTGGCCTGGGCCGGCAAGGGCCGGAGGTGATCGCCGCCCAACAACCGACCGCGGCGGCGGTGGCCGCGTACCACGCAGCCCTGGAGCGCTTCTGGCAGCCGGTGTGCGCCGCGGACGCGGTGGCGGATCGGCCTCACTTCGTGCAGCTGCTCGGCCGGCCGCTCACGGTGGTCCGCCTCGACGGCCGGATCGCCTGCTTCGACGATGTCTGCCGGCACATGGGAGCCTCGCTCTCGCTGGCCTCGGTGGTGGCGGGCCCGCACGGCGCGGGTGAGGTCCTGCGCTGCGCATACCACGGCTGGTCGTATGACGTGAGCGGCCGCTGCGTCGACATCCCGGCCCGCCGCGACGCCCCCATCCCGCGCGACGCCCGGGTGCGTGCCTACCCGGCGACGGAGCGCTACGGCCTGGTCTGGGTCTGCCTGGCCGGCGAAGCGGCGTCCGGCATCCCCGAGTTCCCGGAATACGACGACCCCCGGTTCCACATGACGCCGCTGCGCGTGTACGAGCCCTGGCTCTGCAGCGCGCCCCGGATCGTGATGGGCGCGCTCGACGACACCCACTTCCCGTGGGTGCATCCCGGCTTGCTGGGGGATCCCGACCACCCGGAACCGCCCGACCACAGTGCCTACCTGGAGGGCGACTACCTGGTCTCCACCTACTCGACCCTGCAGCCGGCCAACGAGACCATCAGCGGTGCGGGGGGCAGTGGCGGCCTGGAGACCGTCAGCTACACGAACTGGTGCACGGCCTCCTCGATCCGGCTGCTCAAGGCCGGGCCGGCGGGGCGGTACTCGATCTACGAGGTGGTCTGCCCGATCGCCCACGACCGCTCGCTGATCTTCCTGCGGATGGCGCGCGACTTCGACACCGACCCCGCCCGGGACGCCGACTACGTGGCCTTCGAGGACGTGATCCAGGAGCAGGACCGGCCGGTGGTGGAATCGCAGCGCCCCTGGCTGTTGCCGCCGCTCTCGTCGAGGCTGATGCTCTACGTGCGCCCGGCGGACCTGCCGCTGGTCGCATACCAGAAGTGGATGGAGCAGCTGGGGGTGCCCCAGATCTGAACCCCGGCACCCCGGACAACCCGGGATATCCGTACCTCTGGAGGCGGCGGACGGCGGATGGCCCGGGTTATCCGTGCCCTCGTCAGGTGGGCGGTCGGGTCAGCTCGAACAGGCGGAGCGGATATAGCGGCATCTCGCTGATCGAGACGCCGAGCGCCTCCTCGATCGCGCTCGCGATCACCGCGCCGACCGGGATCACGCCCGCCTCGCCGGCGCCCTTGACACCCAGCGGGTTGAGAGGCGAGGGCGTCTCCTGGTGGTCGATCACCACGTCCGGCACCTCGGTCGCGTAGGGCATCAGGAACTCCATGAAGGACGCGTTGCGGAGCTGCGCCTCGGCGTCATAGGCGAGGCGCTCGTAGAAGGCGCCGCCGATCCCCTGCGCGACGCCCCCCTGGATCTGCCCCTCCAGCACGGTCGGGTTGATCACGCGGCCGCAGTCGTGGACGACCACGTAGCGGAGGATCTGGAGCCGGAAGGTGCGCGGATCCACGCGCACCCAGGCGGCGTGGCACCCCGAGGCCCAGGCCGACCCCGTAGGGCTGAAGTAGCCGGTCGCCTCCAGGCCGGGCTGCTCCCCTTCTGGGAGCGGCGGTCCCGGCCGGGGCCGGGGCGTGAACTGGGTTGCCGCCTCGGTGCCGCCGCCGAAGGCGTAGCGGACGGGGTTGCTGAGGACCGCCACCGCCGCCAGCGGCATTCCGCGGTCGGGCGAGCCCTTGACGCGGACGTGGCCGCCCACCAGCTCCAGGTCCTGCTCGTCGACCTCCAGGTGCTCGGCCGCGATCCGCTTGGCCTTCTCGGCCACCATCCCGGCGGCCACCGCCATCGCGTTCCCGGCCACCACCGCCGCGCGCGAGGCGAACGTCCCCACCCCCCACTGGAAGCGCCGGGTGTCCCCGGTGGTGACCGTCACGTCATCGGGCGTCACCCCCAGCTGGTCGGCCACCACCTGGGCGAAGACCGTGGCGTGGGCCTGGCCCTGGGTGGGGAGAGCGGTGGAGGCGATCACCTTGCCGCCCACCAGCACCTGGACATGGGCGCCCTCGTAGGGCCCGACGCCGGTGCCCTCGACGTACATCCCGAGGCCCATCCCGATGTGATCGCCGGCCGGCCTCGGCCCCAGGTGGTGGAGCGCCTTGTCCAGCAGGCCGGGGTAATCGCCGCTGTCGTAGACCACGCGGTTGCCGTCCTGCCAGCCGACTCCCACCTCGTACGGGAACTGGTCGGGCTGGATCAGGTTGCGCTTCCGGACCTCCTCGCGGGAGAGCCCGAGGTCGGCCGCGATGGCGTCCAGGGTGCGCTCCATGACGAAGCAGGCGTGGGGCCGGCCCGCGCCTCGGTAGGGCGAGGTGGGGGTGGCGTTGGTGTACAGGTCCCGGAAGCGGACCCTGTAGTTGGGGACCCGGTAAGGCCCCGGGATCTGGCCCGCCGTGATGATGGGCAGGATGATCCCGTAGGGCGTGTAGGCGCCGGCGTCGTTGATGAAGTCGACGTCCAGCGCCTGCAGACGCCCGTCGGCGTCGTGGGCCACCTCCACCTGATGGACCTGCCCGCGCTCGTGGTTGACCGCGGTGAAGTGCTCGCGCCGGTCCTCCGTCCACTTGACCGGCCTCTGCAGCTGCATGGCCGCGAAGGGGACCAGGAGCTCGTCGGGATAGAAGAGCATGATCTTGGGCCCGAAGCCGCCCCCGACGTCGGGTGCGATCACCTCCACCGAGCTCTCGGGTAGGCCGAAGAGCACGGCCAGCCCGCCCCGGATCGAGGTGGGCGACTGGGTCGAGTCGTACATCGTCAGCCGTTGTTCGTGGGCGTCCCAGCGCGCCCAGGTGGCACGGGCCTCCATGGGCGCCGCGGCGCCGCGCTCATAGCGGAAGCGCAGGCTCCGCCGCCGGGGCGCGGTTTTGAGGGCCTGGTCGACGTCCCCGGCTTCCTGGCTGAGCTCGGCGGCGACGTTGCCGGGCACGTCCTGGTGCACCAGGGCCCGGCCGTCCTCCGCCGCCTCCAGCGGCCAGACCACCGGCAGCGGCTCATATTCGACCTCGACCAGATCGGCGGCATCCTCGGCGAGGTAGCGGTTGTCGGCGACCACGAAGGCCACCGCCTCGCCCGCGTAGCGCACAACACTGCTCGCCAGGCAGCGCTGGGTGCGGCCGTGGGTGAGGGCGGGGTGCGGGATCAGGAGCGGGAGGTCGCGGTCGCCGAAAGGCAGGTCGGCGGCCGTGTAGACGGCCTTCACGCCGGGGTGCCGGCGCGCGGCCGCGACGTCGACGGAGTGGATGCGTGCGTGCGCGTAAGGGGAGCGCACGAAGCAGCCTTCGAGCGCCTGGTCGTTGATGTCGTCGGTGAAGCGGCCGGCGCCACGCAGCAGGCGCGCGTCCTCGCGGCGTTCGACGCGTTCGCCGACCCAGCGGGTGGTCAGCTCGTCCCCCTCCCCTCTGGGGAGGGTTGGGGTGGGGCCGTCCGGCTCATCTCGGCGGCGCGGCGCACCGCCTTGCGGATGTTGGCGTAGCCGGTGCAGCGGCAGAGGTTGCCGCTGATCCCTTCCTGGATCTCATCATCAGTCGGATCGGGGCGCTCATCGAGGAGGCCCTGGACCGCCAGCACGAAGCCGGGCGTGCAGAAGCCGCACTGCAGCGCGTGGCACTCGTGGAAGGCCTGCTGGACCGGGTGCAGCGTGGTGGCGTCCGGCGCCAGGCCCTCGATGGTGGTGATGTCGTGGCCATCGGCCTGCACCCCCAGCAGCAGGCAGGCGCGCACCGGCCGGCCGTCGAGGAGGACCGTGCAGCAGCCGCACACGCCGTGCTCGCAACCGACGTGGGTGCCGGTCAGCCCGAGTCCATGACGCAGGTGGTCCGAGAGCAGCGTACGGGGGTCGTCCGGCACGGGGCGCTCGGCGCCGTTGACGCGGATCACGCCGCGAACAGGTCCTGCGTCAAGACCTCGACCAGGTGCTTGCGGAATTCAGGCGAGGCCTCGATGTCGCCGCTCGGCTGCAGGCCCCCGGTCGGGTTCTTGGGGTCCGCGACGACGGGGGTGGGCGCCACGCCGAAGAGCGTCAGACGTTCGCCGGCCCGGACCGCGCCCGCCATCGCGTAGTCGCCGTGGCGCCGCGACTCCTCGCGCAGGCCGTGAGGGCGGGTGAAAGTGGGGAACCAGGCTTCGACAGCGATCTCGTCCGGTTCCAGCGCACTCTCCAGGACGCCCTTGAAGAAGTCCTGGGCGGCGATCGTCCGTTCACCCCGCGGGCCGCGGGCGACCACCTGCCCCTCGAGCGCCAGCAGCACCGCCGGCAGCTCCGCGGCCGGGTCCGCATGCGCGATCGAGCCGACCACGGTGCCGCGGTTGCGGATCACCGCATGGGCGACGTGCTGCAGGGCTTCCGGCACCAGGGGGCAGAGGCGGCGCAGCGCGTCCGAGCGGAGCGCGTCCGCGTGCCGGACCAGCGCCTGCACGGCCACCCCGCCGTCGCGCTCGTAGATCCCGTCGAGCCCCGGGATGCGGTTGATGTCGACCAGGTGGGCGGGGCGCGCCAGCCGGAAGTTGAGCAGCGGCACCAGCGACTGGCCGCCGGCCAGCACCTTGGAGTCCTCGAGGGAACTGAGGAGCGCGATCGCCTCCTCCAGCGAGCCAGGTGCGTGGTACGCAAACGGGGCGGGCTTCATTTACAAGCGGGGTTGACGGCCCCGAACAGGCGCCAATACGCTGCCGCCGCACCCCTCGGGTGGGTGGTATTGGTGGTGGGCTCCTGAACGGAGGGTGGGGCGAGGGTCTGGGGCATCCGCCGGCGGCGGCACGTGCCCGCGGCCGTGGAGGCGTGCATCCGCCGGCGCGGGCCCTCGTCTGCCGGCAGGCGAGGCATTCGAACGCCGTGCGACACACTCCCCTGCCGGCAGAGGATGGTCCCCAGCGCGAGCGCGCCCCTCATTCGAGGAAGGCGACCGCGCGGCAGAAGGCCGCCTCGCCACCCACGAAGCGCCAGGGGAAGCACCCGAACGTGATCTTGCGGTCGAGCACGCGATCGATGTCCCCGCCCAGGTTCTCGATGTGGACCACGTCGTGCGGGAAGAGCAGCGTGTGCATGACCTGGTAGTCGGCCTTGGGAAAGATCTGATCGAACGAGCGCCCCAGCTTGGCCTCCCCATCCTCCGCCTCGTCCGGCCGCAGGCGGCGGATCACCGTGTTCATGGGATGGTCCGCGCTCCCCGCATCCACGGCCAGCCAGCGGACCCCGCGCTCCAGCACCCACTCCGCGAACTCGCGGGTGGGACCGGGGTGGCGGATGAAGTACTTGGTCTCGTCCACCGCGGAGCGGTCGGCCCAGTTCTCCGGGTAATGGCGGTGGTAGCCGGTGTGGATGACCAGGATGTCGCCGCGCTCGACGCGCAGCCCGGTGTCGGCCTCCCAGCGCTCGAAGTGGGAAGGACCGTAAAGATCGAAGTCCCCGACCCCCATCCGCTCCAGGTCGACCACGCAGGCGGGACCGACCAGGAAATCCAGGGGCAGGTCGGCGATGAACTTGCCGCCGCTGAAGAAGTGCGCGGGCGCGTCCAGGTGCGTCGAGACGTGGAGCGTCGACGTGATCTCCTGGCCACCCGCCTTGTCGAAGGCCAGCCGCTTCACCCACTTGATGCTCGGCCCCGTGTAGCTGGCGAAGGCCGGCGTGTGCATCGAGAAATCCTGGCTGAGGTCAAGCAGCTTCAAGAACTGCTCAGGGTACGTCCAGCCGTCCCTCCGCGACGAACGCCGCCTGCCCGCCCACCCGCGGCTGCTTGCCATCCGCGGGCACCCAGACCCGGATCCGGCTCGGCCGCCCCATCTCAATGCCCTGCTCGAACACGAAGTCGAGGCGGCTGTGCGGCTCTCCGTGCACGTGCGCCCAGAGGTACGCGCCCAGCGGGCCGGCGGCGCTCCCGGTGGCCGCGTCCTCGCCGATAGCGCCCGGCGCCAGCATCCGGCAGTGGGCGCTGGCGCCGGTCTCCTCGACCTCCTCGCTGAAGCAGTAGGCGCCGGGGGCCCCGAAGGCCGTGACCGCGTCCTCCCAGAGGTCGACCCGGGGGCGGATCCGGCGCATGGCGTCCAGGGAAGCCACGGGCACGATCAGGAATTGGTTGCCCGTGGATACGATCCGCGCCGGGAGGTCGGTCCGGATGTCCGAGGGCTCCAGCCCCAGCGCCTCCGCCACCCGCTCGGGCTGGTCATGGACGCGCCCGAACTCGGCGGCGGGCTGGGTCATCCAGGCGTAGCCGTCGCCGTCGATCTCGACCGGCACCGGGCCCACACCCAGCTCGAACACGGTGCGCTCGCCGATCCGGCCTTCCTTCTGCAGGACCAGCGCCGTGCCCACCGTCGGATGGCCGGCCATCGGCAGCTCGCGGTCGGGCGTGAAGATGCGGACCCGCCACTCGCAGCCCGCCACAGTCGAGCGGGAGACGAAGGTCGTCTCCGAGAAGCCGAACTCCCTCGTCACCTCCTGCATGCTGGCCGTGGGTAGGTCGCCCGCGTCCAGCACCACCGCCAGCTGATTGCCCGTGAAGGGCCGGTCCGTGAAGACGTCGACGATCCGGAAGTCGAGCTTCATGAGTTCAGGAACCGGTGGGCGGCCAGGAACGGCTCCAGCGGCGCTCGCACCAGTCCCGCCCCCACCTGGCCGACCCCCGCCTCACGGTGCGCGATGCCGGTGTTGATCACCGGCTGGATGCCGGTCTCAACCACGCGGCGGACGTCGATGCCGGTCGGCGTGCCCCGGAAGTCGAGGGCCGGCACCTGGTGGTTGGGGTTCTCGGCCACGGTGATCTCGTACATCTCGAGCGTGGTCTCGAGGGCGGTGCGCGCGCTGCCGCCGACCACCCGCGTGATGGCGGGCGCTGCCGCCATCGCAAACCCACCCAGCCCGTAGGTCTCGGTGATCGCGGAATCCCCGATATCCGGGTTGGCGTCCGCCTGCGTGTAGGAGCCCAGGAAAAGGCCGACCGGCACCGCGGCCGGCGCCGTGAACCAGCGGTCGGGCGCGGCCGAGACCCGGATCCCGAACTCGGTGCCGTTGCGCGCCATGGTCACCACCAGGCTGGAACCGTCCACGCCGGCCGCGCATTCGCAGGCGAGCTTGGCGGCCGCCATCACGAAGTTGAGATAGAAGTAGTCGTTGCCGTCGAGGAAGCGCAGCGACTCTGTGCTCAGCCCGCGCAGCGCCAGCTCGCGGAAGAGCAGCGAGGTGGCGGCCCGGTGCCGGTTGTGGAGCTCGTCGCCCATCTGCAGCGCGCGCTGGTGGATGGCGCCCAAGTCGATGGGACCGCCCTCGACCAGCGCCCGCTGGAGGTCCGGGCCCAGCGTCGAGGCCATCCAGCGCAGGCGGTCGAGCACGGTGTCATCGTTGGCTCCGTAGCGGAGCACGCGGCCCAGGCCCTCGTTGAGGTTGGAGTAGGCGCGCCGCCCGCTGTCGGGGTCCTCCACCACCAGCACCGGCATGCCCGCGGAGATGACGCCCGCCATCGGGCCCACCGCGTCATGGTGGTGGCAGGGCTCGAGGTCGGCGGCATTGCGACCCTCCAGCCGGAGCGCGCCCTCCAGCGCCCCCCGCAGCGGCCCGCTGGCCGCCTCCCAGGCCAGCGGCGGGCCGCTGTGCAGCAGGAGATCCGGGCGCATGCCAGGGATGGACTCGAGGGCGGTCCCGACCGCCACCAGCATCGGGCGGGCGGCGAGCATCCTCTCCACGGCGACCCGGTTGGCGTCGTCGACCGCCGGGTTGGGGGCCAGGCGCTGCAGCGGCGGCCGCCAGTCGACACCCACCTTCGGCGCCTCCAGCGAGTCCGCCAGCAGGGCCGCGCCGACCGTGACCGCGTGCGGGCCGTCGGACCCCAGGATCGGCACCTAGCCTCTCACCGCCCGGGCCGCCCGGGCGTTGGAAAGGAAGACGGCGGCGCCCGCCGCCTCAAAGCCGGCGCGCTGGCGCGCGAGCCCCTGGGGGTCGCCTTCGACGCCGACCAGGACCACCAC
>DATCNF010000438.1:0-5630 GCA_036565325.1 Candidatus Dormiibacterota bacterium
GCGCACGCTCGCGCCCGGCGTGGACCTGGTGGTGGCCGGCCAGCAGGCCGACGCCGCCGTGACAGCCGAGGTCCTCGCCGGCGGCGCGCGCTGGCTGGGCTACCTGCCCGATGACCGCCTCCGGGCGCTGCTCAGCGGGGCGATCGCGCTCCTCGACCCCACCCCCCACGCCGGCAACTCGATCGGCGTCCTGGAGGCGATGGCCTGCGGCGCGCCGCCGGTGGTGGCGGCGGGCAGCGCCGGGGGCGAGGTGATCGGCAACGCGGGCGTCCTGGTCGATGCCGGCGACGTCGAGAGCTGGGCCGCCGCCATCACCTACCTGGCGCGGGAGACCGAGGAGCGCAACCGCATGGCCGCGCGCGGCCTACGGGCCATGAGCGAGTTCAGGGCAGAGGGCGCTGCTCGACGGCTTGTTGAAGCACTAGGCGCGGGAGCTCCAGCGGGTAGACCAGCGCCAGGCGGGGGATGACCGGGACGCGCGGCTGCACGGGCATCTTCATGACCACGGTCGATTCCTGGGGGCTGAGGTCGCTGGCGAACCTGTCCAGGCCCTCGCCGCCGCTCACCCGGACGCGGCTCCAGGTGAACCGGTCGGCCACCGCGTGCTGGGTGCCGGGCTGGGTGGTGGTCGCGGTCTGGTAGCCCGCCGCCTGCACCGCCGCGATCACCCGGTTGTCGAAGCGACCGGACGGGTAGCAGAAATCGACCACGGGGTGGCCGACCAGGTGCTCGAGATCGGTCCGGCTGTCCACCAGCTGGCGGGTGAGCTCACCGTTCGCGGACTTGGTGAGATCGACGTGGGAGTAGGTGTGCGCGCCGATCTGGATGCCATGGGCATCCATGTCCACGACCTGCTGGCGGGTGACGTTGTTGGGGGCCCCCAGGAAGCCGGAGACCAGGTAGGCGACCGCCTTGAAGTTGTGTGCCCGCAGCACCGGGTAGGCGGTCGTGTACAGGTCTCGGTAGCCGTCGTCGAAGGTCAGGATGACCGGCTTGGCGGGCAGCGGCGACTGGCCCAGGAAGTAGGCACGGAGGTCGTCGAAGTCGATCGGGTGGTAGCCGTTGGCCTGCAGCCAGTCCATCTGGTGGCTGAAGTTCTCCGGCGTCACCGAGAGGTTGAACCCGAGCTGGTCGCCGGGGACCGGGTTCACCCGGACGTAGTGGTACATCACGATCGGGACCTGGATCGCGCCCCGGCCCATGGGCACCATCGGTCGCGCCTCGTTGAAGAGGGTGGGTCCGGCCGGCCGGGTCGTGGTCAGGCTGACTCCGTTGTTGGCCGGCGTGAAGTCAAGCTGGGCGTGAAACGGTGCGGTCGAACTGTCGGCCATCGCTCCGGCGAGTGCCAGCACGGCGACGGCGATCAGCGCACCCGCACCCACCCGCCCTAGGTTGGGGCGCTTTGGCATCTGGACTTGAGGCCGTAGCTTACCGGTAATGCGCCGATATTTCGACTGCGCCGCCGGATGAAAAGGGTCGCAGTCGATGCCAATCCCTTAACCCGGGCGGCGTTCACCGGTACGGAGGTGTACTTGCGCGAGCTGGCTCCGCGCCTGCCCGCCGCCGGCCCTGAAATCGAATGGGTGTTCTATGCCGGGCGGCCGGCTCCCGGGGCGGAGGTCGACCTCACGGTGCTGCCGGCTCCGCGGCTCTGGTCCCAGGCGCGCCTGCCCGTCGAGCTCTGGAGCCGGCGGCCCGACCTCTTCTTCGCGCCCTCCCACGTGGTTCCTTACCTGGCGCCCGGCCGCGCCCTGACCGTGGTCCACGACCTCGCTTTCGAGCGCTTCCCGGAGGCCTACCGGCCCATCGACCGCTGGTACCTCCGCCGGACCACCCGCTGGGCCCTGCGCCGCTGCCCGGTCGTGATCGCCGTCAGCGAGTCGACCCGCCGCGACCTGGTCGAGCTCTACGGCGCCGACCCGGAGCGCGTGGTCGTGGTGCACTCGGCCGCGACGCCGCCACCGCGACGGCTGCAGGTGCGCCGGGCGCGGCTGGCCGAGCTCGGGGTGGCCGAGCCCTTCGCCCTCCACGTGGGCCGGGTGGAGCCCCGCAAAAACCAGGCCGCGGCACTGGCCGCGGTGGAGCGGGTCGAGGGCTTGACACTGGTCAGCGCGGGGCCGATCGCCGACGTCGCGCTGGCCCACCGCCTGCTGGCCTCGGGGCGGGCGCGCGTGCTGGGCCGGGTGGACGCCGGCGACCTGGAGCTGCTCTACCGGAGCGCCTCCGCGCTGGTCTTCCCATCCCTCTACGAGGGCTTCGGATTCCCGGTCCTGGAGGCCATGCTCCGCGGGCTGCCGGTGGTCACCGTCCGCAGCTCGTCGCTCCCGGAGGTGGGCGGCGACGCCGCGCTCTACGCGGAGGCGCCCGATGACGTCGATGGGCTCGCCGGCGCGCTGCGCTCGGCGGTCGAGGATGCCGCCGTGCGCAAGCGGATGGTGGCCGCGGGCCGCAAGCAGGCGGCACGCTTCAGCTGGGAGCGGACCGCGGCGGGCGTGGCCGAAGTCATCCGCGGGCTGCTCGCTCGATGACCCGCCAGGTGCGCTCGGCGGCCGTGTCCCAACTGAACCCGGCGGCCTGCAGCAGGCCCTTGCGGCGCAGCTCCCCGGCCAGGGCCGGGTCCTCGCAAACCCGCTCCAGGGCCCGGCGCCAGGCGCCGGCATCGCCCGGGTCGACCATCAGCGCCGCTTCCCCGACCACCTCCGGCAGCGAGCTGGTGTTGGAGCAGACCACCGGGGTGCCGCAGGCCATGGCTTCCAGCGGTGTCAACCCGAAGCCTTCGTACCAGGCCGGGTGGGCGAGGGCCGTGGCCAGCGAATAGAGGGCAGGCAGGTCGGCGGGCTCCACCTCCCCCAGGTGCCGCAGGCCGGCCGAGGCCAGGCGCGCCATCCGCTGCCGCGTCGCCTCGAAGCCCCAACCGAAACCGCCCGCCACCACCAGCGGGGGCCGGCGGCGCATCTCCGCCCAGGCCTCGATCAGCGTATCCAGGTTCTTGCGCGGCTCCACGGTCCCCACGAAGAGCAGGTAGCGCTCGGGCAGGCGCAGCTTGGTCTTGACGAGCTCCGCGCGCTCTCGGTCCAGAGGCCGGAAGCGGCTCCCGACTCCCTCCGGGATCACCTCCAGCCGGCTCTCGTCGAGACCGAACACGGCGGTCACGTCGGCCGCCGTGTTCCGGGAGACGCAGATCACCGTGCGGGCCCGTGCAAAAGAGCGCGGAACCACGAGCCGGGTGCTCAGGGGCTGCCGGCTCGGGAACCACTCCGGGTGCAGGTAGATGGCCAGGTCGTGGGCGGTGACCGCGGCGGGCGCCCCCACGGCGCCGAGCGGCAGCTGGCCGGCCGGTCCGAAGTAGGCGCTCGGGCGCTGGCGGCGGATGCGCCGCGGCCAGTTCCAGTGCCGCCCGACCAGGCGGGCGGGCGGGATGTCGCGCACCGCCAGGCGCGCGGAATTGAGCGGCGGATTCACGCCTGCCGGGACCCAGAGGGTCAGGCGGTGCCCGGGCCGCACGGCCAGCATCGCGTTGAGGATCTCCCGCGTGTAGGTGCCCACCCCGGCGTGCGGCCGGGCCAGCCCGGATCCGTCGACCGCCACGTGGAGGCCGGTGGCTGGGTTTACCGCAGGTAGAGCTGGTTCCGCTTCAGGACCTCGAACTGCTCGAGGGCGGTGCCCGTCCCGCGCACCACGCAGGTCTGCGGCTCGTCCGCGACGATGGCCGGGATCCCGGTATGCATCGACACGTAGCGGTCCATCCCCCGCAGCTGGGCGCCGCCGCCGGTGAGCACGATGCCCCGCTCGTAGATGTCGGCCGCGAGCTCGGGCGGGGTCTGCTCGAGCACATCCCGGACGGCCGACACGATCAGACCCAGCGGCTCCTGGAGCGCGTCGGTGATCTCCCCCGAGCTGACGACCACGTTCTTGGGCAGGCCGGAAACCAGATCCCGGCCCTTGACCTCGGTGGTCAGGGGCTCGCGCGGGGCCACCGCGGCGCCGATCGCGATCTTGATCTCCTCGGCGGTGCGCTCGCCGATCAGGAGGTTGTGGCGGCGCTTCAGGTAGGCCATCACCGCCTCGTCCAGGCGGTTGCCGCCGCTGCGCACGGAGTGGGCGACCACCATCCCGCTCAGGGAGATGACGGCGATCTCGGTGGTGCCGCCGCCGATGTCGCAGATGGCGTTGCCGCGCGGCTCGCTGATCGGCAGCCCGGCGCCGATCGCCGCCGCCAGCGGCTCGTCGATGAGCCAGGCCTGGCGGGCGCCGGCGCTGATCGCGGCCTCGGTCACCGCCCGCCGCTCGACGCTGGTCACGCCCGAGGGCACGCAGATCATGACTTCGGGCTTGAACAGGCGGTTCCGGCCCTGGACCTTGCCGATGAAGTAGTGGAGCATGCCCTCGGTCACCACGAAGTCGGCGATCACGCCGTCGCGCATCGGGCGCACGACCTGGATGGTGTCCGGCGTCCGGCCCACCATCTCGAACGCCTGCCCGCCCACGGCGAGGATGCGAGTGCCGTCGCGATTGACCGCCACCAGGCTGGGCTCGTTGACCACGATCCCCTCCCCGCGCACGTAGATCAGGACGGTCGAGGTGCCGAGATCGATCCCGATCTTCTTGGAGAGCACCTATTCGTAGCTCTTGTCGGTCGTGGGCGCCCCGGCACGGTCGTGGCGGGGCTTGCGGCGCTCGATGCGGGCGCCCAGCTCGCTCAGCTTGCCGACCAGGTCCTGGTATCCGCGGTCCACGTGCCACGCATGATGAAGCTCGGTGACCCCGCGTGCGCACAGCGCCGCGATCACCAGCGCGGCGCCGGAGCGGATGTCGGGCACGACCACGTCGGTGCCGTGGAGCTCGCTGGGGCCGTGCACGAAGCAGGTGCGGCCGTCGACCCGGATCCGCGCCCCCATCCGCATCAGCTCGGGGACGTGCTGGTAGCGGTTCTCGAACAGGTACTCGGAGATCACGGACTCGCCGTGGGCCTGCGTCATCAGGGCCAGGTACTGGGCCTGCAGGTCGGTCGGAAACCCGGGGTGGACCCAGGTCCCCATGTCGACCGGGCGCAGGTGGGTGCGCCGCGGCCGGCGGACGCGGAACTCGCCCTCCCCCACCTCGATATCGACCCCAGCCTCCTCCAGCTTCAGCAGCACCTGGCGCAGGTCCTCGGGCGGGCTGCACTCCAGCAGCACGTCCCCGCCCGTGGCCGCGACGGCGATGGCGTAGGTCCCGGCCTCCAGGTAGTCGGGGATCACGTGGTGCTCGGCGCCGTGGAGTCGGGGGACGCCCTCGATGACCAGCTGGTCGGTGCCGATGCCGTGGATCTGGGCGCCCATCTTGATCAGGAACCGGGAGAGGTCCTGGACGTGAGGCTCGCGGGCCGCGTTGAAGATCTCGGTCCGGCCTTCCGCCATCACGGCGGCCAGGATGATGTTCTCGGTCCCGGTCACCGTCGGCAGGTCGAAGAGGACCCGCGCGCCGTGCAGGCGCCGGGCCCGGGCCACGAAGTCGGTCGCGGTCTCGTCGATCTCGGCGCCCATCGCGCGCAGCCCGCGGATGTGCTGCTCGACCCGGCGAGCGCCGATCTCGTCGCCGCCCGGCTTGGGGAGGCGGGCGGCGCCGGTGCGCGAGAGCAGGGCGCCCAG
>DATCNF010000439.1:0-6150 GCA_036565325.1 Candidatus Dormiibacterota bacterium
CAAGCGGACATCACGCAGGGCGCGAAGGTCCTCGTCATGGCCCCGAACGACAGCACCGTCGGTACCCAGATCCAGGCGCTCGCGTCCTCGAAGGGCGTCAAGCTCATCAGCTACGACCGAGCCACTTTTACGGGTACCAACACCTACTACGTCAGCTTCGACAACGTGCAGGTCGGCAAGCTCATCGGACAGGGCTTCAAGGACTGCCTCACCGCCTGGAATGTCGCTAACGCGAAGGTCTTCACGCTGAACGGCGGCGAGGACACCGACCCGAACGCGATCGACTTCGCCAAGGGCTACAACTCCGTCGTCTGGGGCGACAGCGTGCCTCAGGAAACGGTTGGCAAGACCGCCAACGGCGCCACCCTGGTCGGTGACCAGGTCGCACCGGCTTGGGACAACTCCAAGGGACAGACGATCTTCCAGCAGCAGTACACCGCGCACCCGGAGATCAACGCCACCATTGAGGCGAACGACGGCCTCGCGAACGCAGTCGTCACGGTTCTCAAGCAGAAGGGCGTTGCCGCCAACAAGATTCCGACCGTCGGCCAGGACGCCAGCCTTGGGGGCATTGAAAACGTCCTTCAGGGCTACCAGTGCGGCACCGTGTACAAGGCCATCTACCTAGAGGCCCAGGACGCGGTCGCGTTGGCGACCATCCTGCGCGCCGGACTCACCCCGCCGCAGGCGCTTGTCAACAGCACCACGTCGCCCCAGCCGGGCAAGCCGGGCACCACGCAGCCGGCATCGCTCCTGGTTCCGCTTTGGGTCGACAAGACCAAGGTCGCCTCGACCGTGGTCAAGGACGGATTCGTCGACAAGGCCGCGCTCTGCCAGGCTGTGACTGCAGCTGTCTGCACCGCCGCCGGCATCACCTAGAAAGTCATCTCTTGACGCCGCCGTGCGACGTGCGCGGCGGCGTCATCTCTAAGTGCAGAATTACTGAGTGGCGCAGGTGATCGCAGACTCGACCGCCGCGACCGAGCCCCTGCTCAAGGTGCGCGGCCTCGAAAAGCACTTCGGCGCCGTCCAGGCTCTTTACGCTGTCGACCTCGACCTTCCGGCGGGATACGTGACAGCACTCTGCGGAGACAACGGGGCCGGCAAGTCCGTGCTCACCAAATGCATCTCCGGCGTATACCAGCCGGACCACGGTCAGGTCTTCTGGGAGGGTATGCCGGTACACGTCCGCAGCACGCGCGATGCGAGCCGGCTCGGAATTGAGACCGTCTACCAGGACCTCGCGCTGTGCGACAACCTCGACATCGTCCAGAACATGTTTCTGGGCCGCGAGCGCCTGCGCCGCCGGCTGCTCGACGAGGACGAGATGGAGCGCCAGGCCGCGAAAACCCTCTCCAGCCTACGCGTCACCTCCGTGAGGTCCATCCGCCAGCCGGTAGCGTCCCTGTCCGGGGGGCAGCGCCAGTCGGTAGCGGTAGCGAAGGCGGTGATGTGGAACTCCAAGCTCGTGATCATGGACGAGCCCACCGCCGCGCTCGGTGTGAATCAGACCAGGCAGGTGCTGGACCTCGTGAAGCGCCTCCGCGACCGCGGCCTGGCGGTGATGGTCATCTCGCACAACCTCAATGACGTATTCGAGGTCGCCGATCGGATCGCCGTCCTTCACCTCGGCCGGATGGTGATCCAGGACCAGGCGTCGGTCTTCGATCGGCAGAGCCTCGTGGAGTACATGACCACGGGCAGCCTGAGCCGCACGGCGCACCACGGCGCACCCGCAGAGACGAGCTGAGTGGCACGCACCGAGGCAGCTGACCTCCCGCCCGACCCGACCGCGGCGGTCGAAGCCGCGGCGGTCGAGCTTCCGCCAGAGCTCGTTGCCCAGACGTTCGGTCAATACGCGCGGGCGTATCTAG
Source organism: Candidatus Dormiibacterota bacterium (assembly GCA_036565325.1). GTDB lineage: Bacteria > Chloroflexota > Dormibacteria > Dormibacterales > Dormibacteraceae > CF-28. The sequence continues at coordinate 1,875 of DATCNF010000439.1, forward strand.
CCCGCATCCGGAACGGTCAAAGCGGCGTTTTGCCGGTCGTCGTCGGCCTGGTCGCGATCATGGTGGTTTTCGAGGTGATCAGCCCGAACCACGTGTTCCTGTCGGCCGGCAACCTGGTCAACCTCTTCCAGCAGAGCGCCGTGTTCATGGTGCTGGCAATGGGCGAGACGTTCGCCCTTCTGCTGGGCGAGATCGACCTCTCAGCCGGCTTCGTCGGCGCGTGTGGCGGGGTCATCGCCGTCCAGCTCGTCCAGCCGGCGACCACCAACTGGCCCTGGTGGGCGGCGATCCTTGCCGGGCTGGCTTTCTGCGCGGCCGTCGGCGCCATTCAGGGCACGATCATCAGTCGACTGGGCATACCCTCGTTCATCGTCACGCTCGCCGGTTTCCTGATCTTCAACGGCGTGATGCTGATTCTTCTGCTGCTGGGTCCCTTCTCGGGCTATCCGAGTCTCAACTCCCAGAGCCCCAACGCCCAGGTGCTGTTCAACCTGATGGCGGGGACCATCGATCCGACGGTGAGCTGGATCGCCATGGCGTTCATAGTTTTGGGACTCGGGGCGATCCTCTGGTTTGGGGATCAGCGCCGCCGGGCGAGCGGCCTCGTCGCCCCGCCGGTAGGCCTCACGGTGCTCAAGATCGCAATGATCGCAGCCGCTGGAATCGTCGTCGTCGCCATCTCCGACATCAACCGCGCCAACTTTGGGACGCTGGCCGGCGTGCCGTGGGTGGTCGCGATCGTGCTCGCCGTCCTGGGCGCCTGGACCATCCTCCTCGAGAGGACGCAGTATGGGCGCTACGTCTACGCGATCGGCGGCAACGCCGAAGCCGCGCGCCGTGCGGGTATCAACGTGGCCTGGATTCGCACGGTCTCCTTCGCGCTCTGCTCGATGACGGCCGGCATCGGCATGATCCTTTACGCGTCCTACATAGGCGGCATGTCCAACAACGTCCAGGGCGGCCAGCTGGTCCTTTTTGCCGTCGCCGCCGCCGTCATTGGAGGCACGAGCCTGTTCGGTGGCCGTGGCAAGGTCATCCACGGGGTCCTCGGCGGCCTCGTGATCGGGGGCATCTACAACGGCATGTACCTCCAGGGCCTGGACGTGCAGAGGATCTTCATCGTCACCGGACTGGTCCTCCTGGCGGCGGTGTCGATCGACGCCCTCTCCCGCCGGGCAGCCTCCTCGGGGAGCGCCGCCCGGGTCTGACGCGAACGCTTCAGGCCAACTGATCGTGCTCACGACTGCCGACGCCGCGGCTGAGACAAGGCTTCGACATCCGTGGCTCACAGCCCTCCGCAGCCTGCCCGTCGGTCGGCTGGGACTCGTCCTGATCGTCAGCGGGACCGCGCTCACAACCGCCGCCGTGGGGGCGGGACGCCTGCAGCTGGAAGCCGCCTTCTTCGTCCCGCCGCTGATCATCGTGAGCTTCCTGGCGGCAATTGACGCCTGGGACCTCCTGGTCGGGCTCGCCGCCTGGCGGACTGCCCCCTACCTGGCGCTGCCGGAGCGCATCACGCTCCCCGATTGGCTGGCTCCCGTCGGTCAGGTGCTGGCTCCGATCCTGTTCGTGGGCGGCCTGCTGGCGGGCCACTTCTTCTGGCACTGATGGGGCAGCGGGCTCCCAGCGTCACGCGCTGGCTGGCCTTGCTGCTGCTGCTGGCCGCCGGCGTGGTGCTGGTCTGGACGCTCGGGTCGGCGTTCACGTACACCTTGGGTCACCCGGGTCCGCCCTGCCCGAATCCGCCCCAGAGGCAGGCCGATCCCCCGCAAGGCGTGGTGGTGCTCTTGTGCGTGGCCGGCTTCGTGATCGGTCACCTCACGTCCCGTTGGCAGCTGGTCGAGAGCACGCAGCAGGGAGCGTTGGAGACGGGGAGCCGCCAGACGGACGCCCACGAGATCCGCCAGCTCCTGATCCTGCAGGCCATCCTCCTCCTCTTCCTCCTGGAGGTGGTGGGGCTGCTGGTGATCCAGGTTGTGACCCTGTCCCGCGGCGCGTGGCCGATCACCTACTACGTCCGCTGCGCCTACGACGCCGCCGGCTGGCCGACGACGGCCGCGGCGACGTCGATCACCTTCCTGGTCGGACGCTGGTTCTGGTTGCCGGTGAGGTCGAGTGCTCTCCCCCGCCCCTAGGTTCGCGGTTCTCTGGGTGGCCGCGATCGGCCTGGGCAACCTGCTCCTGCTGGTCGGCGCGGACTTTGCGCTCACCGCCACCAAGCGCCTGCCGATCGGGTCCTGGGTCGCGCGTTGGGCGCGCCGCTACCCGGTCTTTGCGATCGCGCTGGCGCTGGTGGCGGGCGGTTTGGTCGGCCACTTCTTCTTCGCCACCGACTAGGCAAAAAGAAGGGGCGCCGAGGCCTTCGCCCCGGCGCCCGGAAATGTCGCCGCGAAGGTCAAAAGCGCGGTTCGGTGGCCGGCCGAATGAGTGCGGGCTCCGCCGCCGCGGCTGCAGAGCCCGCCCGGTTTCTAAGCCTTGTTGGTCTTCAGGTCCCAGCTCTCGGTCACCGCAGCGCCCAGGGCGCCGTCGGCGTTCTGTGGCCGGTAGGTGAAGGTGATCTTGGTGAAGTTGAGAGCGACCGAGTCCTGCGGGAATCCGTTGTCCGTCTGCTGGCTGCCGGCTTCGTTGTAGGAGCTGATCAGCACGGTCTCCAGCTTGATCATCAGGAAGTCCTGGCCGGCCGTCTCGGCGTTCCCCGCCTTCCGGCAGGTGAGCGTGGCGGTCTTGATGTGCTGGCCGCTGGCGCAGGCGAACATCATCTTGGGTGACGCCTTGCTGCTCGGAGCCACGAAGTGGAAGTCTTCGAACGATGCCCGACCGGCGCCCCGGCCCCCGGCCCCGCCTGCGCTGACGGTGTTGTGAAGCCCCCAATTGAAGGACTCGAGCTGGATCTCGCCCTTGTGCTTGAGGTCCTGCGACTCCCCATCGATCCCGTCAATCTTCAGAAAGTAATCAACCGCTGCCATCCCTTCCCTCCGCAAGCCTGATCTCGAATGTGAACATCGCGGTCCCCTCGCCGCCGGTCTCCACGGGGTCCTGGCGGGCAAGGTAGCTGCCGGTGGCCCCCAGGTAGCGGCCGCTCCCGCCCACGATCGTGAAGAGGCCCGACTCGCCGGGTGCGGCGGCGCCGATCCCGACCAGGGTCCCCTCGGGGAGCGTGAAATTGTGGATCTCCATCACCGCCCCCTGGCTGAGCGGCGCCTGGAGCAGCATCGAGGTGGCGTGGAACTCGCCGCCCGTCGCCAGCAGCCCTGACACCGATACCCGGTCCCCGGCCTTGGGTGGGCGGCCCCGCGCCAGGTCCGCTCCCTGCAGGTGCCAGTCGGTCCCGTGCAGGACCATCCGGGTGGCGCCCGGGGAGTTGACCCGGACACCGCCTTCGCGGACGCGCTCGGCGGCCGTAACCAGCCCCAGCGAGCCCGCCAGGCTCCCCAGCATCAATGCTCCGCGACCCAGGACCGAACGCCTGGTGGCGCGGCTGTCCTCAGCCATCGGCATATCTCCTCTCCCACGCCCGTGAAGCGGGCTGCGTGGATTGTAGGGCCCCCGAAGCAGTTGCGAAGTGCCATTCTTGCGCTCGCTATGAGCGCGACCCGGGTGGAGCCTTCCGTGCCTCAGACGCCCGATCAGCGAACGGCGCGAGCGCTGCGCGAGGCCCTGGCCGGGGCCGACTACGACCTCGAGCATGTCCGCGCCGCCCTGCACGCCGGCGGCGAGATCTCCTCGAGCACCACAGACCTGCCCGTCCACCTTCGCCGATTGCCCGAAGGCACGCCCCTGGGCACGCTCATCCGCCTCTTCCTGCTCGGTCGCACCGTCACCGCCTCCGACGCCGAGAAGGCGTTCGCTCCGCTGCCCCTGGCCAGGCTGGAAACGCTGGGCCTGGTGCGCGATTCAGGTGGCGAGGTCACGGCGGCGGTGCGGATCGTCCCCCACGGCCAACTGCTGGTGACCTGCGATCGGAATCCCGAGCTGGATGGCGGCGACCCCCAACCCGACTACGTCACCGGCCTCAACGCGCCCGCCGTCCTGCTGGCCAGCCTCACCGTGCGGCGGCCGGTGGCGAATGCGCTGGACGTGGGCACCGGCAACGGCATCCAGGCCCTGCTGGCGGCACATCACAGCGAGCGCGTGACCGCGGTCGACATCAACCCACGCGCGGTCGCCTTCGCCCGCTTCAACGCCGAGCTCAACGGCTACCGCAACATCGAATGCGCGGTCGGCGACCTCTTCGAGCCGGTGCGCGGCCGCCGCTTCGACCTCATCACCTGCAACC